>NZ_JBSXON010000042.1:0-48329 GCF_056859475.1 Halopseudomonas sp. L-58 | reverse complement strand
GGGTTGGTACGCCTGTTTCCCGCCGATATGGCGGGAAACAGGCAAAAAACACACAAAGAACGGAAGTGAAGTGGCTGTAATTTACGTTTTTGGCTGACTGGAGGTCAGCCTGGCCTAAATCAGCGGTTATTCAGACCTTCCCTAGTTGGCCGCCGCCGGAGCGGCCATCGCCCGAAAGGGTGGATTTGCCCGAGAGTCACCTGAATGGGTGCTGGTGTTGGGCGGGAGCGGCGCTAGAGTAGCGCTCAGGCAACCCGAGGTCCGAGACGGCGCAGGCCGGATCGTGATGTACCAACAACAAAAACCACGCACGATTCATGGAGGCTACACCTCATGCCATTTAACAAGAAAAGCGTTCTTGCCCTCTGTGGCGCTGGCGCGCTGCTGTTCTCGATGTCTGCCCTGGCCAACAACCCGGCACCGACCGATCCGGGTGATTCGGGCGGTGGTTCCGCCTATCAGCGCGGTCCGGATCCGTCCGTCAGCTTCCTCGAAGCCGATCGCGGTCAGTACAGCGTCCGTTCCAGCCGTGTCTCCAGCCTGGTCAGCGGCTTTGGTGGCGGCACCATTTACTATCCGACAGGCACCACTGGCACCATGGGTGCGGTCGTTGTAATTCCCGGCTTTGTTTCTGCCGAGTCTTCGATTGACTGGTGGGGCCCGAAACTGGCGTCCTATGGTTTCGTGGTCATGACTATTGATACCAACACCGGCTTTGATCAGCCGCCGAGCCGTGCGCGTCAGATCAACAACGCACTGGATTACCTGGTAAGCCAGAACAGCCGCAGCTCCAGCCCGGTTCGCGGCATGATCGACACCAATCGTCTGGGCGTCATTGGCTGGTCGATGGGCGGTGGCGGTACCCTGCGTGTTGCCAGTGAAGGCCGTATCAAGGCAGCCATTCCGCTGGCACCCTGGGATACAACCAGCTACTACGCCAGCCGCTCGCAGGCACCGACTCTGATCTTTGCCTGTGAGTCGGATGTGATCGCGCCGGTCTTCCAGCATGCCTCACCGTTTTACAATTCCCTGCCTTCCAGCATCGACAAGGCCTTTGTGGAAATCAACGGTGGCAGCCACTACTGCGGTAATGGTGGCAGTATCTATAACGATGTACTGAGCCGGTTCGGGGTGTCCTGGATGAAACTGCATCTGGATGAAGACAGCCGCTACAAGCAGTTCCTCTGCGGCCCGAACCACACTTCCGACTCTCAGATCTCTGATTATCGCGGCAACTGCCCGTACTAAGTTCCGGGTTCAAGGAGCAGGCGTCGGCCCATCGCTGGGTCGGCGCCTTTTTTGTGTCCAGCTATCAGGGTTTGGGGCGGTAGGCGCAGAAGCCGGGCCGCGGACCGATTTGCGGGTGGTTGCGGCAGGTTGCGGGGCGTTTGTCGTAGACGGTGCAGCGGCGGCTGCGGGTATCGAGAAACAGGCAGTCGTCATTGCTCATGCGACTGAGCGTGAAAATGCCACTTTTCTGGTGAAAGCGCCCGACCACACCCTCCTTCTGCAAGCGTTTGGCGATGCGGCTGAGTGGCTCGCCGCGCTCGAATTCATCCACCAGTCCCAGGCGAATCAGGTCGTCCAGGCGAACCTCGACCGGCAGGGTGCAGCAGCCGGCGTTGCAGGTGTCGCACAGGCCCTTGCGGTACTTCTGCCAGGTATCGAGCCGATCAATGTCGGCTGCGGGAATCAGTTGTGGTTTCATGCGGCGCCTCAGAAATGAGGCGCGCAGTATAAAAGAGCCCGGCGCTGTGCTGAACCACCGGGCGTCGTGGTGTTATTCGTCGAAAAAGAAGCGTTCTTCGCCGAAGGCGGGCTGCAGGTGGTTGAGCCAGGTGGCCTGCTCATCATATTTGGCAAAGAATGGGCGCTGTACCCAGTCGGGGTTGCGGCCCTGAATCATGCGCAGTGCGATGACCTTCTCGCCATTGATCTCGGTGACGCCCTGAACCTCAACCTTGCCAGGGTGCGAGCTCATGGAAGGACCGCGCGCGGTGCGGGCGATGCCGGATACCTGCTGCATGGCGTCGCGGTAAATCTCCCAGGCTTTGACCAGCGGCACTTCGAAGTAATGGCGGGCCCCGGTGTCGCGCTCAACGAACATGTAATAGGGGATGATGCCGAGCTCGACCTGGGTCTGCCAGAGGCGGGCCCAGACGCTGGCGTCATCGTTGATATGCGCCAGCAGCGGACCCTGGGCTCGAATCTGGGCGCCGGTCTGGCGGACCCGGCGGATCGCTTCGCGTGCGACTTCCGGTTCCAGCTCCTTCCAGTGGTTGTAGTGCGCCATCAGCGCCAAGTGTTTGCCGGCGGCCTGGATTTCGGCAAACAGGGCCAGCAGGTCCTCGGCATCGTCATCACTGACGAAGCGCTGTGGCCAGAATGTCAGCGCCTTGGTGCCGATGCGGATTGTGCGAACGTGAGCGAACTCGTCGCTGAGCAGCGGTTCGAGGTAGGCGCGCAGGTTACGGGTTTTCATCACCATCGGGTCGCCACCGGTGACCAGTACGTCGGTTACCTCTGGGTGCGCGCGCAGGTAGTCCTGCAGCTGATTGGACTCACGGGCAGCAATCTTCAGATCCTTGTCGCCGACAAACTGGGCCCAGCGAAAGCAGAAGGTGCAGTAGCTGTGGCATACCTGGCCGGAGCTGGGGAAGAACAGCACGGTCTCGCGGTACTTGTGCTGCAGGCCTTCCACCACCTCGCCATCCAGCTTGGGGATGTTGTGTTCCAGTTGGCCTGCCGGATGGGGATTCAGCTCGGCGCGGACCTCGCTGATCAGTGCCTTCAGGTCAGCGGCACCAAGCTCGTTGCGCATGGCATCGGCAACCCGCTGGTAGTGCTCGGGCTTGAGCATGCCGCGCTGCGGGAAGGTGAGTTGAAACATGGGGTCAGTCGGTACCTTTTGCCAGTCGATCAGCTCGTCAATGACGTACTGGTTGACCCGGAACGGCAGGACGCTGGCGACCACCTGCATTTCAAAGCGTTGTTCTGCGCTCAGTTGCTGTAGCTGCGGAATCTGGTCGAGTTGCTTGGCGGTGTAGACCTTGAAGCGCTGGTGGCTAAGCTGATTGATGTCGAAGTGATCAGGTGTGATCGACGTAACGGCGAGAAGATTGGATTTTGGCATAGCGGATCGTCTGTATCTTTCTTGTCAAAAGCAATAGGTCGCATCGGGCTGACTGCTGACAGGCAGTGCGCGAGCATGAAAGTAAGCCGATAAACTGGATTAAACGGCAAAAAACGCGTCGATCATTGGCTAAGTTGCAATGATCATAGTGATGGGCTGAATATTCAGCAGGCGCGCATGATAGCGAAATGATCTATTGATGTCTAAAAAATGACCTGATGCGTTGCCCTTGGTTATGTCGAGCAGCATGGGTGCGCGTGGAGAGACGAGCATGTTTACCTACATCACGCTGGGTACCAACAACCTGCCGCGGGCGGTCCGGTTTTACGATGAGCTGATGGCCACACTGGGGATCGAGCGCGTGCGCACGCCGGGCGAATCCAACTGGGACGGTTGGGCCGGCTGGGGCTACTACGAGAATCGGGGCGCCCGAGAGCTGGCGCTCTGGCTGTGCGAACCCTTTGATGGGCGGCCCGCATCTGTCGGCAATGGTGTCATGGTCGCCTTTGCGGCGCCCGATTGGAAATCGGTACGCGCCTTCCACGCCGCCGCGCTGGCGAACGGCGGCAGCAGTGACGGCGAGCCCGCGCTGCGCGAGCACTATAATCCGGACTTCTACAGCGCCTATGTGCGCGATCCCGATGGCAACAAGCTGGCGGTGGTGTGTCGAGGTTATTTGCACGAGCCTGGCGAATGAGGTGACAGGCGTCAGGCTGCCCGACGTACCCCGATTCAAGGAGATTCCATGCTTTACGCACAGCTCACCATGTTGGCCCAATACAACCGGTGGATGAACCAGCGGCTCTACAGGCTCTGTGCCACGCTGGACGATGCCGAACGGCGCGCCCCCCGTGGTGCCTTTTTCGGCTCCATTCATGGGACCCTCAATCACCTGCTGCTGGCCGACCACCTGTGGATGGGGCGCTTTACCGGCCAGCCTTTCTCTGCTCCGGCGCTGGATGCTGAACTGTACGCCGACTTTACCGAGCTACGCGACGCGCGGGAGGTGATGGACGAACGGATAATCGAATGGGTAGGCAGTCTGTCTCCTTCCAGCCTGGATAGTGAGCTGCGCTATACCAGCCTGGTCAATCCGCAGCCGCGCTGCTATCCGCTGTGGTTGGCATTGACTCACTTTTTCAACCATCAGACCCACCACCGAGGCCAGCTCACTACGCTGTTATCGCAGTCGGGAACCGATCCGGGCGTGACTGATCTGATCCAGATGCCGGGAGTCAGCCCGGCCTCTGAAGTGATCAGTCAGGAGACGGTGATGACGGCGGCGGATGAAGTACTCGAATTCTGGTTTGGCGAGTTGCGGCCGGCCCAGTGGTGGCAAAAGGATCCGGCGCTCGATGGTCTTATTCGCAGTCGCTTTGGCGACCTGCACGAACGTGCGGTGCGCGGTGAACTGATGAACTGGCGGGCCAATGCGCTCGGGCGGCTGGCCGAGATCATCGTGCTGGACCAGTTCTCGCGCAATATCTGGCGCGATACGCCGCGGGCATTCGCCAGTGACGGTATGGCGCTGGTGCTGGCGCAGGAGGCGGTTGCCGAAGGTGCTGACCAGCAGCTGCCGGTGAAGTGGCGCGCCTTTTTGTACATGCCGTTCATGCATAGCGAGTCGCTGCGCATGCATGAACAGGCGATGAAACTGTTCAGTGCGCCGGGCCTGGAGGACAATCTGCGTTTCGAGCAGAGGCACAGGGATATCATCGAGCGTTTCGGTCGCTACCCTCACCGTAACGCGATTCTTGGCCGGCCATCGACGGCAGAAGAGGCGGCGTTCCTGCGCACCAAAGGCTCGAGCTTCTAGGCAACTGTATCGCCAGCAATGCAGCAAATTGTGCCGGGACGCCCCTGTGCCGGATCGCGTAAGTTGAACCTTTTTTACCGGAGACGTCTCATGCAACTGCCGATCTATCAGGTCGATGCCTTCACCGACATACTGTTTGGTGGCAATTACGCTGCCGTTGTGCCGCTGGCCGACTGGCTGCCGGCCGAGCTGATGCAGGCAGTTGCGGCCGAGAATAACCTGTCTGAAACCGCTTTTGTGGTCAGGCAGGCCGACGGCGGTTATGCCATCCGCTGGTTCTCGCCGTTGGCCGAGATTGATTTCTGCGGCCACGCTACGCTGGCCGCCGCGTTTGTTCTCTTCCGCTTGAACCCGGACGTTCCGGTGCTGCGCTTTCGGGCCGCAGCGGTCGGCGAGTTGAGTCTCAGCCGTGAAGACGATGGCCTCATCCATATGGATGCGCCACGGCTGGCGCCAGAGCCGGTAGCCGAGCCGCCGGCGCTGTTGTTTGATGGTTTGTCGATCAGGCCGGATGCAGTGCTGGTTAGCCGCCAGGCGTGGTTTGCAGTCTATGCCGATGAGGGCCAGGTGCGAGCGGTCGAGCAGGATCCGGAGCTGATCCGGCAACTGGCACCGCGCGATGTGGTGGTCACCGCGCCCGGGCACGATGTGGACTTTGTCTCCCGCTATTTCTGGCCGGCCAATGGTGGCCTGGAAGACATGGTAACCGGCTCGATTCATGCCGGGCTGGCGCCCTACTGGGCGGAGCGACTTGGGCGTAACGAGTTGAAAGCGCTGCAGGCTTCGACCCGTGGTGGTGTGCTCTATTGCAAGGTGGAGGCGGAGCGGGTCCGCATCAGCGGCTACGCGGTACTCTACCTCGAAGGCTGTATTCATGTGCCCGACTGAGTCCCTGGTAACCCCGCCGGGAAAGTCGGATAGCTATGCTTGCAGCATTGAAATGAACACGGAGATGCAGAATGACATCAACAAAGGCGGCCCTGGCAGCCGGGCTGATCAGTGCAGTGTCACTGGCAGGCTGCAGTAACCTTGAGTCAACGGAGCCGGCTGTGGCCGCATCCGAGCAGGGTATTCCGCAGCGCGGTGTGATGATTTTGCAGTGTGGCGGTTCGCCGGTTCGGGTCACCCTGACCGGCGAGCAGGCGCTGATCGAAGCAATGCAGGGCCGCTTCCTGCTGGAGCGCGTGGTGACTGCCTCGGGTGCCCGGTACGAAGCGCCTGATGACAGTTCGACCAGTTTCTGGAACAAGGGCGACAAGGGCCTGCTGACCATTCGCGGTGAAAGCCTGCCCGAGTGCGAGCCAGCCGGTGCACTGGTGCTGCAGGCCGGTGAATGGGTCGTGGAGGACATCAATCGCGGGGGCATCATCGACCGCTCACGAGTGACGCTCAACTTCGGCAACGACGGTCGCGTGTCGGGTCGGGCCAGTTGCAACAATTATGTCGGTGCCTATCAGGTTGATGGCCGCACTCTGCAACTGAGCCAGTTGGCGACCACCCGTCGAGCCTGCGCGCCGGCGCTGAACGAGCAGGAGACCCGCGTTGTGCAGACGCTGGAGCAGATCAGTCGTTTTCATCTGGATGAAACCGGTGCGCTGATCCTTGAGGGTGATGAGGGCGGTTCCCTGAAGGCTCGGCTGGAGTAAGATGGCAGCGTCCGGCCCGGTAGCGGGCCGGTTCACCAAAACCATAACAACGGAGTACCGTGATGCTGCTGCTGATTCTGGGCCTGATTCTGTTTCTGGGCATGCACTCCGCCCGCCTGTTTGCCGCTGAAAAACGCGCGTCCTTCATTGCCGCCAGGGGACCATTGGCCTGGAAGGGTATTTACGCACTGGTCTCGATCATCGGTTTTGTACTGATCATCTACGGCTACGGCCAGGCCCGCGTGAGCCCCACCTGGCTGTGGATCTCGCCGGTGTGGACGCGCCATCTGGCTGCGCTGCTGACCATCCCCGCATTTATTCTCATCGCTGCGACCTATGTTCCCGGCTCCTGCATCAAGGCGCGGGTTGGCCATCCGATGCTGCTGGGCGTGAAGTTCTGGGCGCTGGCGCACCTGATTGCCAACGGCACGTTGGCGGATCTGCTGCTGTTCGGCGGCTTCCTGGCATGGGCCACCGCGCTGTTTGTGGTCTCACGCAAGCGTGATCGTGCTGCCGGTGTCGGCTACGGCAAGGGCAAGCCGGTGATGGACGCGGTGGTTGTGGTGGTCGGTCTGGTGGCCTGGGCGGCCTTTGCTTTCTACCTGCATGGCGCCTGGATCGGGGTCAAGCCGATGGGAGTGTGATTCCGGCAGACATAAAAAACCCGCAGTGATGCGGGTTTTTTGTTGTTTGGTCGGGAGCTTCAAGGTGATCTTCCCTTTCGTTTGACCGTTTCCTGCACTTAGCTGTTGCCGAGTTAGACTTTCGCCTTCCCGGCGAGCCAAGGGGGGCTGCTTGCCCAGCCCCCCCTTAGCAATCCCCCCGGGCACCCGACTACGCGGCCCTGCGGGTTCGCTGCGTTGCTCGATTTATCGGGGAGCCACAAAACTCGGGGGCTCCGCCCCCTCAGACATCCTGTGGCTCTTTTTCCCGACAAATCTGCGCTACTCGCCCGCGTAAACGGGATGAACCCCGGTGCCCACTCCACCATGCGAGCATTTGGCAAATCGCTCTGGATTTGTACTACGGTGCATCTCCTGTGCCTGATCGGAAAATCAACAAAAAACCGCATCACTGCGGTTTTTTGTTGGCTAGGACAGCTCCGGTCTTATTGTCCGGTCTTGATCCGGTTCCAGGCACGGGTACGCACGCGCTCGGCGGCCAAAGGCAGCGGTTTGAGGGTAAACAGGCGGGCCTGTACCTCGGCCGGCGGATAGGCACCGGGGTTGTTGCGCAGGCTTTCATTGACCAGCTCAGTCGCCGCGGCGTTGGGGTTGGCGTAGCCCACCAGGTTGCTGATTTCGGCAACGACTTCGGGTTTGAGCAGGTAGTTGATGAAGGCGTGGGCCGCAGCCGGATTGGGTGCGTCCTTCGGAATCGCCATCAGGTCGAACCAGACCTGTGCGCCTTCCTTGGGAATGCGGTACTCAAGGTGGACGCCATTGTTGGCTTCCTGCGCACGGGAGTTGGCCTGCAGGATGCTGCCGGACCAGGCGACTGCTACGCAGATTTCGCCGTTGGCGATGTCGTTGAGAAAGCGCGAGGAGTTGAAGTAGCGCACATACGGCTGGATCTTGCTCATCATGGCGACTGCGGCGTCGTAGTCTTCGCTTCGGGTGCTGTTCGGGTCCAGACCCAGGTAGTGCAGCGCGCCCGGCAGAATTTCTGACGGCGAGTCGAGGAAGGCAACGCCGCACTCGGCCAGCTTTTCCATGTTTGCCGGGTCGAATACCAGCGCCCAGGAGTCGACTGGCGCATCGTCACCCAGCACCGCGCGGACTTTCTCCGGGTTGTAGCCGATGCCGTTGGTGCCCCACATGTAGGGCACGGCGTACTGGTTGCCCGGGTCGCTGCCTTCGAGCACCTTCATCAGGTCCTGATTGAGGTTGCCAAGGTTTGGCAGCAGGCTCTTGTCCAGCGCCTGAAAGGCGCCTGCCTGGCGCTGCTTGGCGAGAAAGCTGTCGCTTGGCACCACCACGTCGTAGCCGGACTGGCCCGACAGCAGCTTGGCTTCCAGCACCTCGTTGGAGTCGAAGGTGTCGAGTGTCGGGGCGATACCGGTTTCCGCCTGGAAGCCGTCCAGAGTCGCCTGCGGGGTGTAGTCGAACCAGTTGTAGATCTTCACCTGATCGGCTGCCAGCGCACTGAATGACAGCGCCGCCAGCGGGGCGATCAGCCCCAGTTTGCTTGCCAGTTTCATTGTGCTTCTCCTTGAGTTGTGACGGTTGCGTCAAAAGCGGTGAGGACGTTGACAGCGTTGATGCCGATCTCTTCCACGGCGTAGCCGCCCTCCATGACAAACAGTGTTGGCAGCCCCAGCCCGGCAATCAGCTCGCCCATCTTCAGATAGTCGGGGCTGTCGAGCTTGAAGCTGGAGATCGGGTCGGCCATGTAGGTGTCTACGCCGAGCGAGACGATCAGATAATCTGCGCCGAAGCCGACGATTTGCCGCAGCGCGTCGCGCAGGGCCTGCGACCAGACACTCCAGTCGCTGCCGGCAGGCAGAGGGTAATTGTGGTTGTAGCCGAGGCCGGTACCTTCACCGCGCTCGTCGGCGTAGCCGGCAAAGCACGGATACTCGTTGCGCGGGTCGCCGTGAATCGAGGTGAACAGCACGTCCGGGCGCTGATAGAAGATGTCCTGGGTACCGTTGCCGTGGTGGAAGTCGACATCAAGGATGGCGACCTTGCTGGCGCCCTGGTCGAGCATGGCCTGGGCGGCAATCGCCGCGTTATTCAGGTAGCAGTAGCCGCCCATATAGTCGATACCGGCGTGGTGCCCGGGTGGGCGACACAGGGCGAAGGCGCTCTGGGCGCCCGCACACAAGTGTGCCTGGGCGCTGAGCGCGACCTGCGCGCTGCTGTAGATCGCCTGCCAGCTGCCGGCGGTCAGCGGCGCACCGGCATCAAAGCTGTAGTATCCGAGCTGGCCGTCGATGTCATCGGGGCAGCGCGGCGGCATGCGGCGCGGTGGCCAGGCCAGCGGCAGCATGTCGTGGCTGCGGCCCAGTGCACTCCAGCGTTGCCAGGCGTGCTGGATAAAGTCGACAAACTCCGGGCTGTGGATGCGCTTGATCGGAGCCAGACCGAAGTCCTGCGGCTCGCAGATTGGCCCCAATCCGGTTCGCTTCACCTGCTCCAGCACCATATCGGCGCGCGAGGGTTTCTCGAAGCAGGGCATAAGCTGGCCATTGTTCAATTCGGCGTTGGCGTGGTGCAGGCGATGATCGTCGCTGTAGAACGTCCGCATGATGAATCCTGTGGCTGGTGAGTCGGTTGCCTTCGATCATGGCGTGCACCGTAGCCTCGGGAAATGCTGCAGAGGGACAGAAAAGGGATCGAAACGGACAGGCGATTGACCGCCGAGGTCCGCTTGTGCCCTGGTCAGAATGGGGCGTGCTGGTGTGGCTGACTCTGACGCCAGGCCCGCGGCGTGGTCCCGGACCAGCGCTGGAAGGCGTGGCGGAAGCTGGCGGTTTCGCTGAAGCCGAGCTGTTCGGCGATGGCGTAGATCGGCAGCTGCTCGCGGTTGAGCAGCAGCTTGGCGCGCTGGAACCGCAGCCGGTCAAGCAGTTGCTGGTAGCCGCAGCCGGCACGCTGCAGGTGCCGACGCAGGGTGCGGGTGGTGCAGTGCATCTGATTGGCCAACTGCTCCAGCGTTGGCGGCGCTTCGAGCTGTTGCTCCAGTTGCGCGCTGAGCTGACTGACCAGCGCCGAGGGTTCCGGCCGGAAACTGTCCTGCACGGTCTGGCAGTGGCGTTTGGCTTCAAAGTGGGTGACGGGTTCGGCCAGTGGCAATGTCGCATTCAAGGTGTCAGCGGCAAACACCAGGCGCTCGGCGTCCTGGTCGCACAGCAGGGGGCAGTCACCCAGATAGGTCCGATAGTGGTCACTGTGAGCAGGGGGATTACTGCTCAAGTGTACGGCCTCCAGTTGCAGCCTGGCACCCAGCGCATCATCCAGCATGGCCTTGATCGAGGACAGGCACAGCTCGACGTTGAACAGCCGCAGTGCCGGTGATTCGTGATAGTGATCGGCGCGCAGTGCCAGTTGGCCATTCGGCAGGGTTTCCAGCTGCAACCGGAAGTAACTGCCGAGCAGCACCGGAAAGGCCAGCATGACTTGCAAGGCATCAAGCAGGGTCGGTGCCGACAGCATCGCGTAACCCAGTTGGCCATAGGCCGATACCCGCATGCGCTGGCCGAGCTTGAGGCCGATCAGCGGGTCGCCGGTCAGGGCGACCGTATTGGCGAAGACGGCCTGCTCCTGCTCAGGGGTGATCAGCAGGGCCGGGGTTTGCAGGTCCGCCGAGCTGAGCCCGGAACCGGCCAGGACAGGTTCAACAGGCAGATGGTGTTCTTCCAGCCAACTGGCGATCAGGCAGGTGCTCTGCAGGCTGATCAATCTGCGGTCGGGTGCCTGGCAGGCGGTATCGGGTCGAATCATGTGATTGCACTCGTGTGATGCCTGTTGCCAGTGAAGCACAAAGAGTGCCAGTCATTCTGTTTGTTCGGTAAAGCCGATAAGCAAAACAGGAATTATGCGCTTATATCGATATTAAAGATCATTAGAATGAAATGGAATTTATCGCTGGAGTGCCGCCATGCCCCGCATGCCATTCAACACCCTGTGCTGCCGCCCGCTCGTGCAGTTGAGCCACCCAAGGGAGGTCGTTCGTCAGTTCACCCCAAACTGGTTTGCCGTCACCATGGGCACAGGCATTCTGTCGGCTGCGCTGCCGCACCTTGGGTTGCCGGGCGCGGCATTACTGGGTCAGACGCTGTGGCTGCTGAACCTGCTGCTGTTTGCGTTGTTCTTCGGGCTGTATGCCGCCCGCTGGCTGCTGTATTTCAATGAGGCGCGGCGTATCTTCGGCCACGCTACCGTATCGATGTTTATCGGTACCATTCCGATGGGGTTGGCCACCCTGATCAATGGCCTGCCGAGTCACGGTGTCGCCCTCTGGGGCGAGGCCGCGATGACGCTGGCGTTGCCTCTGTGGTGGCTGGATGTGGCGTTGGCGCTGGCCTGCGGTGTTGGCATTCCCTATCTGATGTTCACCCGCCAGGAGCACAGTATCGACCAGATGACCGCGGTCTGGCTGTTGCCGGTGGTGGCTGCCGAGGTCGCCGCGGCGAGTGGCGGATTGCTGATTCCCTGGCTGGCAGCCGAGCAGGCCTATGCGGTACTGGTGACCAGCTACGTGCTCTGGGCCTGCTCGGTGCCGGTCGCCCTGAGTATTCTGGTGATCCTTCTGCTGCGTATGGCGGTCCACAAGTTGCCGCACCGCAATATGGCGGCCTCCAGTCTGTTGGCATTGGGCCCCCTGGGGACCGGTGCGCTCGGGCTGTTGCTGCTGGGTCAGGCAGCAACAGAGGTCTTTGCCGCTCAGGGGCTTTCCAGCGTCGGTGTGGTGGCACACGGCCTTGGGATAGTCGGCGGGTTACTGCTCTGGGGGCTGGGTTTGTGGTGGCTGTTGCTGGCGCTGCTGATCATTTGCCGTTACCTGCGTGAGGGCATGCCGTTCAACCTCGGCTGGTGGGCCTTTACCTTTCCGCTCGGGGTGTATGCGCTGGCGACCCTGACTCTGGGGCAAATGCTGCAGCTCGCCTTTTTTTCGCGCCTTGGAGCCGGGTTGGTCGGCCTGCTGGCACTGCTCTGGGTGCTGGTGATGGCTGCAACCCTGCGTGGCGCCTGGCGTGGCGAGCTTTTTGTCTCGCCCTGCATTGCCGACCAGGTGGGAGTGCCGGTGCGCTGACCGTGCAGCGCCGCAGCGGATATGTTATCAATCCTCAGGCGCGATGCCCCTGCTGATAAGGATGAGTCCATGCAACCGACTGCGATTCCAACACGTTATCTTACCTGGCTGTTGTGCGTGCTCGGTGCGTTGATCAGTCTGGCTCTGACTGCATTGTCGGCACTCTGGTGGCTGCTGGCGGCACCGCTGCTGGTGTTGGCCCTGGTCGGGCTTTGGGACGTAACTCAGCGTCGGCACACGATCAGCCGAAATTACCCGGTGCTGGCGCACCTGCGCTATCTGCTGGAGTCGATCGGGCCTGAGCTGCGCCAGTACTTTATCCAGTCCGACACCGATGAGCTGCCGTTTTCCCGCGAGCAGCGTAACGTGGTCTATCAGCGCGCCAAGAATGTGCTGGACAAGAAACCCTTTGGCTCGCTGATGTCGATGAACGCAGAGGGTTACGAGTGGCTCAATCATTCGCTGGCGCCGGTACAGATTGCGGACAGCAACTTCCGGGTGCGGGTTGGCAGCCATCCGAAGACCACCCAGCCCTATGATGTCAGCGTATTCAACATCTCGGCGATGAGCTTCGGCTCGCTGTCGGCCAACGCGATTCTGGCGCTCAATACCGGAGCCAGGAAGGGCGGCTTCTACCACGACACCGGCGAGGGGTCGATCTCGCGCTACCACCTGCGCCCCGGCGGTGATCTGGTCTGGGAAATCGGTTCCGGCTACTTCGGCTGTCGCACGCCGGATGGCGGCTTTGATGCCGGGCTGTTTGAGCGCAATGCCCGGTTGCCGCAGGTCAAGATGATCGAAATCAAGCTGTCCCAGGGCGCCAAACCCGGGCATGGCGGCATTCTGCCCGGGGCCAAGGTCTCCGCCGAGATTGCCGAGGCCCGGGGTGTGCCGCAGGGGCAGGATGTGGTGTCGCCCGCGGCCCACTCGGCGTTTCATACCCCACTGGAATTGATGGCGTTCATTGCCAGGCTGCGTGAGCTGTCGGGCGGCAAGCCAGTAGGCTTCAAGCTGGCCATCGGGCACCCGTGGGAGTGGTTCGGCATCGTCAAGGCGATGCTGGAGACGGGTGAGCATCCGGACTTTATCGTGGTCGATGGCGGTGAGGGTGGCACTGGTGCTGCGCCGCTGGAGTTCATCAACCGGCTTGGGACGCCGATGACCGATGGCCTGCTGCTGGTGCATAACACCCTGGTCGGGGCCAATCTTAGGGAAAAAATTCATATCGGTGCTGCCGGCAAGATCACCTCGGCGTTCAATATTGCCCGTACCCTGGCGATCGGCGCCGACTGGTGCAATGCGGCCCGTGGCTACATGTTCGCCCTGGGCTGTATCCAGAGCCTGAGCTGCCACAGTGGCAAGTGCCCCAGCGGTGTCGCCACCCAGGACCCTAGCCGCAGCGCCCGGCTGGATGTGGCCGACAAGAGCGAACGGGTCTACCACTTCCACCGCAATACCGTGCTGGCGCTGGCGCATATGCTGGAGGCAGCCGGGCTGAAACATCCGAGTGAGCTGGGCCCTGAACATGTGATTCGGCGTGTGTCGCGCTACGAAGTACGGCCCTATAGCGAGTTGTTCGAGTTTCTTGAGCCGGGCGTATTGCTGGATGGCCGGGCAGAACTGCACCTGTTCAAAAAGTACTGGGCCCAGGCCCGCGCTGACAGCTTTGCGCCGCCGGACTACATGCTCAAGCTGCGGGAGACCAAGCTGCGCTGAGCGTTGGCGTCACGCGTGCTCACTGGCCGCTTGCTGCGCCAGCATGGCAAAGGTGGCCAGCCAGTGGCTGCCCATGTAGTCGTCCTCAAGGTGATTGATTGCCGCGGCGAGATGGGCTTCGGCCACGGTCAGCAATGTGGGCCGTGCGGCTGATAGCTGAAACCAGCACCAGGCTCGGCTGAGGTTGAGGCCATCGAGATGGGCAAGCTTGCCGTCGCTGCGCTCACTGACGCTAACCGGCCGGAACAGGGTGGCTGGCTGCTGTACGACCAGGTCCGGCAGAAAGGCATCCAGCCAGTCGGCGAAGGTGTTCCCGTCCATGACTTGTTGCATCAGCACCGCCTGCTGCAGTGTCGGAGAGAGAAAGTCCTCACCGCTCGGCTCGCCCCAGGCCGGGCAGCCGCGATCGTTGGCAAACCACGTCAGGCTGCGCTCGCGCAGCAGGCGCTCCAGTTGCTGGTCCTGCGCCATTCTGGCGTATTCGAGGTAGAGCAGCAGGGCGAAGGCGGTGTTGTTATGCTGACCGCTGCGGATGGGGTAGAGCAGGCGCGGCAGGTAGTCCAGCAGGCGCCGACGAATCAAGTCTGCCAACGGTTGCAGCGTTGCTGCGCCGCGCCGCGCTGTCGGCTCGCTGCTGCGCAGCAGTTCGGCCTGCAGCATCAGCAGCCAGGCCCAGCCGTAGGGGCGCTCAAAGCCTTGTCCCTGACGCTCGAAGGTGGTTATTTCAGCGGCGACTGCGTCGTCAGTGATCTGCTTGAGGCGCTGGCGAATGGCGACTGCCTCGGGCAGGTCGGGGGCTCGGTTCAGCACCCTCACCAACAGCCAGTGGCTATGCACGCAGGAGTGCCAGTCATAGCTGCCGCAGAACAGCGGATGGGCCTGCTCGGGTGGCTGCCAGTCGGCTGCACAGTTCAGTCGTTGCGGGCCGCTGTGCGGATAGACGCGGGTGATATGAGCAAGGGCGATGCGTGCCAGAGCGGCGTGATCCGGCTTGGCTGGCATCTCAGCGTACCGGTTGCCAGTTGATGTCACGCAGCAGCCAGCGGCCGTCGACGTCCTCCCACAGCAGGCGAATATCATACTGGCCGGCGCTGTTGGGGATCAGCCGCTCGGCGCCGGTCAGGGTGACGCGGGCCTCGCTTTCGGCACGTTGTTCGTAGCCTGGGTCGATCTCGGTGCGCTGCTGGGTGACCAGCACGTTGATGCGCTGATTGCGCAAGAACATCAGCCGCAGGGTGCGGTCGGCCCAGTCCTGGTCGTACTGACTCTGGGCGATAAACTCGGGATGCAGCAGGTCCATGACGGCGCTGCGGTCGCGCTCCTCGATCCCGCTCTGCAGCTGCTCGATGGCCTGATTCAGGCGCTGGTCCGGGCTGGAAGCCCCGCACCCCAACAGGCTCAGTGCAAGCAGGGCGGCAAGCAGAAAACGCATAGGTGACAGCGGCCTCGCGGGTCAGTAATGTTGGGGCTTCCAATGTAAGGAGCGCGGCGCACTCGTGCCGGTTCAGGGAGCCATCATGCAGCTGTTGTATCCGGAGATCAAACCCTACGCCCGCCACGAACTGGCGGTCACCCCTCCCCATGTTCTCTATGCCGATGAAAGCGGTCAGCCCGATGGCCTGCCGGTAGTATTCATCCATGGCGGACCCGGGGCCGGGTGCGATGCGCTCAGTCGCCGCTTCTTCGATCCGTCGATCTATCGAATTGTCACCTTTGACCAGCGCGGCTGTGGCCGCTCCACCCCGCACGGCAGTCTGGAGAACAACACCACCGCCGATCTGGTCGCCGATATGGAAACCCTTCGCGAGCACCTTGGGATCGACAAGTGGGTGCTGTTCGGCGGTTCCTGGGGCTCGACGCTGGCACTGGCCTACGCCCAGGCGCACCCGGACCGGGTAATGGGCATGGTGCTGCGCGGCATCTTCCTGTGCCGCGAGCAGGACATCCACTGGTTCTATCAGGAGGGCGCCAGCCATGTGTTCCCCGATTACTGGGAAGACTATCTGAGCCTGATTCCCGAGGAAGAGCGTGCCGATATGGTGGCCGCCTACTACCGCCGGCTGACCGGTGACGACGAGATTTGTCGCATGCACGCGGCCAAGGCCTGGTCGGTCTGGGAGGGGCGCTGCGCCACGCTCAGGCCCAGCCCGCAGGTGATCGAACGGTTCAGTGACGCACGCCGCGCCTACGCGATTGCCCGCATCGAGTGTCACTACTTCGCCAACAAAACCTTCCTGGCCCCCAACCAGCTGCTCGACAACATGGACCGGATTGCCCATATCCCGGGCATCATCGTGCATGGCCGCTACGACATGGTCTGCCCGCTGGACAACGCCCACGCGCTGCATCAGCGCTGGCCGGGCAGTGAGCTGAACATCATTCGCGATGCCGGCCACGCCGCCTCCGAGCCGGGCATCGCCGACGCGCTGGTGCGTGCTACCGGCGATATGGCGCGCCGGCTGCTCAATCTGACGCCGCAGGCCGAGTGACATGAAGGGATTGCTGCAACGGGTCAGTCAGGCCCGGGTCGAGGTTGAGGGAGAGATTGTCGGCTCGATTGATCAGGGACTGCTGGTGCTGGTCGGCATCGAACCGCAGGACGACGAGGCCAGCGCCGACAAACTGCTCAAGCGACTGCTCGAATACCGGGTATTCACCGATGTCGACGGTCGCATGAACGACTCGCTGACCGACGTGCAGGGCGGGCTGCTGTTGGTATCACAGTTCACCCTTGCCGCCGACACCCGCAAGGGCCGCCGCCCCGGTTTCTCCACAGCCGCGCCGCCGGATCGCGCCGAGGTGCTGTTCAACTATCTGGTTGCCAGGGCGCAGGCGCTGCATCCGCAGGTCGCAACCGGTCGTTTTGGCGCCGATATGCAGGTGCATCTGGTCAACGACGGGCCGGTGACGTTTCTGCTTGAGGTCTGAACCGCTGGCGTCGGGACAACGCCGCGGGGGCAGGTTGCGTTACTAGCGTAGGGTGGACAACGCCAAAGGCTTGTCCACCTATTACTGCTGCGCTGACACCAACTGCTCAGACAGCCGGGTAGGTTCGCGTCCAGACGGTCAGCAGCAAGCCGGCCGCCATCGCCCACGCCAGAGCACCGACGGTCAGCGTCACCACCAGCGTGAAGCGTTCGCTCAACAGCACAATCGTGAACAGATACGCCGCATAGGGCAGCAGCGACCAGAGGCCGAAAATGGCGGTGCTGCGCAGATCGCTGGCCAGCCGCTCGCTGCCGACGATGTAGTGGGCGATGATCGCGAAGGTTGGAAACAGCGGCACCAGGCCGGCAATGTAGAAGCTCTTTGTCTTCGCCAGCAGTGCAATCAGCAGCACTGCGAGCGCACCCAGGACGCACTTGAGGGCAAGGGACAGCATGTGGATAGATCCGCAAAGGTAGGGACAGGGAATCCCTGAGCAGGGGCAGGACGCCAGAGCGCTGCTCATCGGCGCGAATGTATGCCGCGCCGAGATGGCCGTCAATTGGCTGCAAAGCAGGTTTTGACGGCAGCCGACCAACGGCACCGGAGAGGGTGCCGCCGGTCAGTCGGATCAACTGCGCGCGGCTGCTTCGACCCAGTCCAGGCGGTCCTGGCCAAAGAACATCTCGCCATTGACAAAGCAGGTCGGCGCGCCGAAAACGCGGCGCCCGATCGCTTCCTCGGTGGCATGCTTGAGCTGCTCCTTTACCGCCGGGTCACTGGCTTTGGCCAGCACTTCAGCCGGGTCAAACCCGGCCTCGACCAGCACCTTGCCGACGATCTCGGGCTCGCCCATGTTCAGCTCGCTGATCCACATGGCATTGAAGATCGCCGTCAGCAGAGGCTCGAACTGTGGTGTGCCCTGATAGGCGGTAACCGCGCGCATCAGTTGCAGGGTGTTGATCGGGAAGAAGGGGTTCTGGTTCAGGGTGACGCCATAGCGGTTGGCGAAGCGCTGCATGTCGATGCGCGAATAGGCGCCCTTGGCCGGCACGGTTGCCGGGGAGCTGTTGCCGGTGGCCATAAATACGCCGCCCAGCAGCATGGGTTTGTAGACCAGGGTGGCCCCGGTGCGCTGGGCAATCGCCGGCAGCTGGCTCCAGGCCAGATAGCTGGCCGGGCTGCCGACGTCAAAATAAAACTCGATGGTCTTGCTCATGTGTCTCTCTCCGGAGCGGGATTAAAAGGTTTCCATCCACGGACGCAGGTCCAGCTCGTGGGTCCAGCTGTCACGGGGCTGGGCGTGGAGGGCCCAGTACTGGTCGGCAATGTGGTCGGGGTTGAGGATGCCATCCTGGTCCTTTAGCGCATAGCGCTCGGGGAAGTTGTCGCGGATAAAGGCGGTATCGATGGCGCCGTCGATGATGGGATGGGCGACATGGATACCCTGCGGCCCCAGTTCGCGGGCCATGCTTTGGGTCAGTGCCCGCAGCGCAAACTTGGCGCCGGCAAAGGCCGAGAAGCCCGAACCGCCACGCAGCGACGCCGTGGCCCCGGTGAAAATAATGGTGCCCTTGCCGCGCGGCAGCATCACCCTGGCGGCTTCCCGGCCGGTCAGAAAGCCGGCGAACCCGGCCATTTCCCAGACCTTGCGGTAGACCCGGGCAGTGGTCTCGGTAATGCCGAAGCGCACGTTGGCACCGATGTTGAAGATCGCCACTTCAACCGGGCCGATCTCCCGCTCGATGTGCTCGAACAGACCCACCATCTCCTCTTCGCTGCGCGCATCGCAGCCGAAGGCGTGGGCCTTGCCGCCGTCTGCCTCGATCTGGTTGACCAGCTCGCTCAGGCTGTCGGCATTGCGACGGGTCACACAGAGGGTAAAACCTTCCCGGGCGAAGCGACGGGCAATGGCGCCGCCGGTGGCATCACCGGCGCCGATCACGACCGCTACGGGTGCAGTTGCTGTCATGGCATGATCCTCGTTATCTATGGTTCTTTTTTGGAACTGACATGATAGTGGGTTTCATTTTGGAACTTGTCAAGCTACCCTGAGCACATCAACTGGAGGGTTAATACATGCGCTGGGAAGAACTGGGTGAGCAGCCCTGCTCCATGTCTCGCACCTTGGCGGTGGTGGGTGACCGCTGGACGCTGCTGATTCTGCGCGACTGTTTTCTCGGCGTGCGCCGCTTCGACGCGTTTGAACGGCGTATCGGTCTGACCCGTCACCTGCTGGCTGATCGGCTGAAGAAACTGGTCGAGCACGAGGTGCTGGCCAAGGTGCCTTATCAGCAGCGGCCGCTGCGCGAGGAGTATCGGCTGACCGAGAAGGGCATGGCCTTGCACCCGGTAATTTTGTCGCTGGTCAGCTGGGGCGATACCTGGATGGCGGACGAACGTGGTGCGCCAATCGAGCACTATCACAAAGGCTGCGGCCAGCGGATGAAACCGGTGATGGTGTGCTCTGAATGCGCCGAGCCGCTGGGGCCGCGGGATGTGGATGTGCGGCCGGGTGCGGCCTTTGGCGAAGAGGCGGAGAAGTTGCTGGCGGGCTGAGCGGGAGGCTTCAGTGCCCGGCGGTGTTGGAAAACAGGTTGATGACCATGACGCCGCTGATGATCAGCCCCATGCCGATTAGCGCAGGCAGGTCGAGCCTCTGGCCGTACAGGAGCCAGGCCACGACCGATATGAGCACCACGCCCACCCCGGACCAGATGGCATAGGCAATGCCCACCGGAATGGTCTTGAGTGTCAGCGAAAGAAAGTAAAAAGAGACCAGATAGCCAATTACCACAACCACCGATGGCAGCGGTTTGGTGAAGCCAGTGCTGGCTTTCAGGGCGGAAGTGGCAATCACTTCGGACACAATGGCTGTGATCAGGTAGACCCAATGGTTCATGCGTATCGCCTCGGTTGGTCAGGCGATGTTACGCAGGCCGCTGGCGCAGGAACAGACTGTTTTTTTGCGGCGGGTTGTGCGCAATCCGGCGGCTGCGAAAGCCGCCGAACTGCTCAAGGGAAGGGCTTGCCTTAGGGCATGCGATACATCGCACACAGCTTGTTGCCGGCCGGGTCGCGCAGGTAGGCCAGATACAGCTTCATGCCGTTGCCTTCACGTACGCCCGGCGGATCCTCGCAGTCGGTGCCGCCAGCTGCCAGACCGGCTGCGTGCCAGGCATCAGCCTGTTCCGGGCTTTCCATTGCGAAACCGATGGTGCTGCCGTTGCCGCAGCTGGCAGGTTCGCCGTTGATCGGTTTGGTGATCGCAAAGACGCCGGTCGGTGTCATGTAGAAGACGCGGCCCTTTGGATCGGCAAAGCCGGGTTTGCAGCCGATAACGCCCAGAGTGGCGTCGTAGAACGCCTTGGATTTTTCCAGATCATTGGCGCCAAGCATGATGTGACTGAACATCGGGTGATCCCTTTTCGTTGGTGTTGTTTTTACTGGTACGTCAACGCAAGCCTCCGCGTAAGCCGCGCTGCCGTCAATGCCTCCGTAGGGGGAGATTGATCGGCCATAAGGCGTATTTATTGATCAGTCACTGCCGTGCAGCGCGAACAGTTCGTCGCCGGTCAGTTGCTCGGTGCGCTGGGCGAAGCAATAAAACTCGGGTCTCTGGTCAATAAACACTTCTCGGGTCAACTGCCAGTCCTGCTGGTCGTCAAACAAGCCGACCGGAATAGCGTAGAAAGGTTGATCAAGCAGGCGGTAGAACAGGTGGGTGCCGCATTCCTTGCAGAAGCCGCGTTCGGCCCAGTCCGATGAGGCGTAGACGCTGATCTGCTGTGCGCCGTCAAACGCTACCGGCTGGTCGCTCTCGATTGCGAGTAGCGGACCGCCGCCCCAGCGTCGGCAGGTTGCGCAATGGCAGGCGCCTACCTGACTGTGGTTGATGGCGGCGCGCAGGGTGACGGCCCCGCACAGGCAGTGGCCTTCAAGTGGTTTGATCGCTGACATGGCAGGGCTCCCGCTGCTGATACTGGACAGGTTTCAGAATAGCCGAGCCTGCCCGATGCTGCGGCAGGCTGCGTATTTGTCGCCAGTGAAGCAGTGATCCGGATCAGGCGATCAGATCAGCGAAGGGAGTATCGCCCCGATAGAGCTCGTAGGTGATGTTACGGCTTTGCCCGGTCCTGATCACATGGGCAATGATACGCGCGGTATCGGCACGGGAAATATGCTGGCGTTCGGCGTCTTCAGGACGACGGGTGGTGATGCAGCCGGTCGCGGCGTCGTCGGTCAGACGGCCCGGACGCAGGATGGTGTAGGGCACGCCGGAGCGCTGCAGATATTCATCGGCGAAGCACTTGGCTACCAGATAGGGTTTGATTGGCGAGTGGCCGCGATCCGGGTTGTCGGCACCGCGTGAACTGACCATGACAAAGTGCTTGAGGTGGTGCTTGAGAGCGTAGTCAACCGCCTTGCGGGCGGCCCACAGATCGACCAGCAGGGTTTTGTCTGCACCGGTGCTGGCGCCAGAGCCGGCGGTGAAGATAACCCGTTCACAGCCGACAAAGGCGTGCTCGAAGTCGCTCTCCAGATCGCCTTCGATGATCTCCAGCCCCGCAATGCCGGCCAACTTACCGGGGTTGCGAGTCAGGGCAACGACTTTCAGACCTGTCTGCTGCAGCAGCGGCAGCAATTGCAGGCCGATCTGACCGGTACTGCCGATAACCAGTGTCTTGCTCATGGACAGACATCCTCACGCAAGTGTCGCACCCTCTGCGCGGGTGCGTTTGTTGTTATGGGTGCACCGCCGCCGCTGAGGGTCAGCGGATGCGGGTAATGCGTACCAAGCGGTTGCCTTCGAACTCAAGGCTCTGGTAGTTGCCGTTAATCTGGTAGATCCACTCCTCGATATTCATGACCCGGATACGGTCGTTCAATTGCACGCTGTCGACGTAGCCGATGACCTCGCGCGAGATCGGCTCGCCGCAGGCCTGCAGCACCTCGAACTTGAGGTCGCCCTCATCAACGATACTGGTGCCGCAGCGCAGTGCATGTGCCGGCAGGCTGAATAGCAGGGCCAGGAGCGCTGCAAACAGTGCCCGACGACGCGATCGACTTAACATCCCTAACCTCCTGTCAGTGGGAGTTCGTTTGTCGATACTCCCACCGGCTCCGGCCCGGATGCAAGGGCCGCAACACCAGCAGATGCGCGCCAGTAACCAAAATCAGAGCGCAGCGGCCTCTGCCTCGTAGTTGGCATAGGAGTGCTTGAGGGTGGCGTGGTTGAGCAGCATCTCGGCTTTGAGTACCTCGCCGCTGGCGTCATAGATGCGCGTCAGTACCCAGTAGGACTCGGTGCGCTTGCTCTCGGACAGGGCGACGATCTCGCGGCGGATCAGATAGTCCTCGCCGACCAGCAGCGGGCCGTCGATCATGCGGATTTCCTGATCGGCGAACAGGCCGATAACCGGTTGCTTGACCGGGAAGGCGGCGTCTTTGCTGGTGTACTCGGCGAGTACGCTGACCATCTCGGTCGGAATCACCGCGCGGCCCCAGGGCGTGCTGCTGCCATCGGAATACCAGGGCGAGTTCTCGGTGATGCCGGCCAGCTTCTGGTTCAGCGAGAACGGGTAGAGCTTGCCCATGTGCTGGTCCGGGTCCATGCGGACCTTTTCGTCTACCGCACCCTTCATGCCAACGTGCAGGTCCGACAGAATCACCAGCTTCTCCGGTGCCCGCAGTTTGGCCATGCGTTCGTACAGCAGGCTCTCGCCCGGGGCGGCATCGATGCTGGCGCTGGCCTCCAGGACCGGCGTGCCGTCTGCCTTTTCGGCCCAGCAGCGCACGCGGGTCTGACCCGGAGCGGGGCGTTCAACAAAGGCGCGTACCTGTTCGCCTTCGACCACCATGTTCTGGAAGTGCGAGGAAAAGCAGCCGCGCTCAAACCAGGCCTGGCCCCAGATATCGACCAGCAACGGGGTGAACTGGCTGAAGTGGGTGGGACCTTCGATCGGGCCGGCGCGAAAGCCCAGTTTCTCGGCCATGCTGTCGTCGTGAATCGAAGAGTGACCGCTGTACTCCTGGTCGGCCAGCATCTGCTTGGGCTCGCGCAGCGGGCCGCAGAGGTAGAGGGGGGTATCGAAACTCATGGGCGGTGTTCCTGAAAAGGGTGGATAGCTGCACGGCGACGGGCACGTGCCTGACTGAACGACCGAGTTTAGGCGGCAGTTCCGGATCGCGGCAAATGCTCTGTGACGCGCTATTCATCGGGGTTATCGGCGCGGCGCCGGGCGCGCATTGCAGGGTTTGGATAGCTGGTATGGCGGAGTATGATGGCCAGCACGCCGCTGCTGCGGTCTTTGTACAAGGAACTTCACATGAAACTGATCAAGTACAGTGCGCTGCTGGTTGCGGCCGCGCTGCTGAGCGCCTGCGGCGGTCACGACTTCGAGGGTGTCTACGAGAGCCGTGCCGGTTCCAGCAACGACGTGCTGAACGCCTTTGCGGAGATGGCCGGGGCTGACCGCATTGTGATCGGCGACGACTACATCGAGTCCGAGGGCCGGCGCACGACCTTCGACGATATCTTCGAGCGCGAGTCGGCGGGCAAGCGCTATCTGGTGTTCAAGAGCGGCGAAACCGAAGAGGTCTGGACCATCGTCGACGACAAGACCCTCATGCAGGGTAATGAACTGGTCAATATCAAGCTGGTGCGGGTGGAGTAATTCCGTTGTGTCGGATGGCGATTTGAATCGGTAAATACGGGGTCAGCCGCGTGACAACTTATCCACTGCCGTAAGCAGACCGAGCTGGTTTCAATGCTGGTTCACGCGTTGGGTTAAGGTTGTTGGTAGTTGAGCAGCTGCTGGCTGTACTCAAGGTCTGCTGCTGTCGCCTGCGGCTGCATCGACGGGTTGAGCGGGTAGCCCTGGTTGGTTGCCTTCAGTACCACATCTCCGACGCCCTTGGTGTGCACGATCAGGTCCTTCCAGCCGGCGGTCTGCTGCGCTGATACGGCCAGTGGCAGTTGCACAATGGTGGTTTTCGACAGCAGCTCGTAGCCTTCTGCGCTGCCCTTGAATACGAACAGGGTACAACCCGCGGAGCCGCACCAGTCTGGGCCGAGCGCGTACACCAGCGCGTCATCGAAGCCGTCGGCGTTGAGGTCGACCGTCGCGCTTTGATGGGCCGGGATAGCCGCGTCGAACTGATCGGCAAGCGCCTGCTCAAGCGGTGTTTCCTGGGCGACGCTGGTGCAGGCGGACAGCAGCAGCGCTGTGGCCAGTCCGGTGTACTTCAGGCTCTCTCTCCTCAGCTCCGGACTATGGGTAGCGGATCAGGTTGCGGCGCGGTTCCGCAGTAGCTCGGCGGCCTGCGTTCAGTGCCTTGCCAGGCCTTCATTCCGTTTCTGCATCGGGTTCAGCCGGCCCTTTGAGTTCGTACAGGTTGAGCCGGATGTACAGCGCCATTAATGCGTTCAGCACACTGCTGCAGGCCAGGACGATGTCGCCGGTTTTCAAGCTGGCAGTGATGCTGATAAACGAAGCGACCATGACGGCAGCGTAAGTAAACGGATGTTTGAACCACAGCCCGACGGTGAGCGCCGCGCTGATGACAAATACAATCGCTGCGGCTGGGTAGATGAAGGTCATTGCCAGCGCCAGCAGCGTTGTTGCTCGCTGGATAAGCATAAGGATGCTGTTAAGCACACGCGGTAATGGTGGCAGCGCGAATCTGTCCATGAATGGATTGCTCCTTGTGTGGCCCGGGCTGGCCTTTTGTCTTGCTGCGAGGATAGCCCTGCACAGGGAAGCAGCAAAGTAGCCCTGCTACAGGCCTGCATTCAGCCGGCTCGAGTCAGTGCGTTCTGATGTTCGAGCCTTGTCGCTAGTCGATGTGTCCGGAGCAGGCGTGCAATACTCGTCCCGTGTGATGTGGCCGTTCCGCTGCAAAAAGCGGGGCTGGCTTCAGAACAGGCGTGATATCAGCGCGGTGACCGCCGTCTCCACCCGCAGGATACGGTCGCCCAGTTGCACCGGCTGCATGCCGGCCTCGATCAGTTTGTCGACCTCATAGGGAACCCAGCCGCCCTCGGGGCCGATGGCCAGCGTCAGCGGCTGGTCGATGCCGCGTGGGCAGGCCGGGAAGTTGCCGGGGTGGGCAACCAGCGCCAGACGGCCGTCGATGATGCCGGGCAGGCTGTCCTCGACGAAGGGTTTGAAGCGTTTCTCGATGCGCACCGCCGGCAGCACGGTATCGCGCGCCTGCTCCAGGCCCAGCAGCAGGTTGTCGCGCACCACCTCCGGTTGCAGGAATGGGGTCTGCCAGAAGCTCTTTTCCACCCGCACGCTGTTGAGCAGGATGATCTCCGGCACGCCGAGGGTGGCGCAGTGCTGCAGAATGCGGCGGAACATCTTCGGGCGGGGCATGGCCAGCAGCAGGGTCAGCGGCAGTTTGGCGGGTGGTTGTTCGTTCAGCACGACGTTGAGCAGAGCGCTGTTCTTGTCCAGATCCAGCACCGTGCCCTGGCCCATCAATCCGTTGATGCGGCCGACTCGCAGGGTGTCGCCAACGCCGACCTGCTGGATGTCCAGCATATGGGCCAGGCGGCGGCCGCTAAGGCGAACATGGTCCGCGTCGATGAAATCAGTCTCTTCAAGCAGCAGCAGGTTCATGCCTGCGTGCTGTCCTGCTGATCTTCTGACGTGCGCGGGCGAACCATTCGGCTGAACAGGATGCCGACTTCGTACAGCAACCACATCGGTACCGCCAGCAGGGTCTGGGAGATCACGTCCGGCGGAGTCAGTACCATGCCGACGGTGAAGCAGCCGACGACCACGTAGGGGCGCGCCTTGCTAAGGCTTTGTACGTCAACGATGCCGACCAGCACCAGCAGCACGGTGGCGACCGGAATCTCGAACGACAGGCCGAAGGCCATAAACAGCGTGAGCACGAAGTCCAGATAGCTGTTTATGTCGGTCATCACCGCCACGCCATCCGGCGCGGCGCTGGTGAAGAAGCCGAACACCAGCGGAAAGACCACAAAGTACGCGAACGCCATGCCGCCGTAGAACAGCAGGATGCTGGAGACCAGCAGCGGGATGGCGATGCGCTTTTCATGCTTGTACAGCCCGGGTGCGATAAAGCCCCAGATCTGATGCAGCACGAACGGCATGGCGATAAACAGCGCGCTGACCAGGGTCAGTTTGAACGGGGTCAGAAACGGCGAGGCCACGTCCGTGGCGATCATGCTGGTGCCGGGCGGCATCAGCGCCCGCAACGGTTCGGAAATGAACGCGTAGATGTCGTTGGCGAAGTAGAACAGGCCGGCAAAGATCAGCAGCCAGATCAGCACGATGCGCAGCAGGCGCGAGCGCAGCTCGGTCAGGTGCGCGACCAGCGGCATGTCACCGGCAGATTTGGCTGGTGGCAGTTCAGGGTTGCTCATGGCGGGTGTCTTGCTGCTCATTGACGGGCTCGGCGCTGGATTTATCGGCGGTCGGGCCAGTGTGCGACGACTGTGTGACGGGCTTGTTACCGCTGGCAGTGTGCAGCTGATTGCTTGGACTGCCGGCGTTCAGGCCCTGTTTTTCCAGTTCGGCGAGGATGCGCTCGTTGTGCAGCTGCTGACGAATTTCGTCGGCACCGATCTCACGCTCGACCTGGCTGCGCACCTCGGAGAAGCCGCGCTTGATCCGTCCTACGGTCAGGCTGACGGTGCGGATGGCACCGGGCAGCCGTTCGGGGCCGAGTACCAGCAGGGCGATGATCGCCACCACCAGCATTTCCATAAAGCCGATGTCGAACATGAGACGGAACCTGTCGGCGAATTACTGCTTGTTGGACGGAGCGTCCGGCTTGTGCTCTTGCGCCTTGGCGTCGAGCGTTTCTCCCGACTTGTTTTCGACCGAGGGTTTGTCCTCATCGTTCATCGCCTTGCGGAAACCCTTGATTGCGCCGCCCAGATCGCCGCCGATGTTCTTGAGCCGCTTGGTACCGAACAGCAGTACCACGATGACCAGTACGATCAGCAGTTGCCACAGACTAATGCCACCAAAACCCATGTTTGCCTCCGGGGCCTATTGCCCAGTTTATTTGCTGCGGGACGCCTTTTCTTCCAGACCGGAGAGGTCGAAGCGGCGTGCCAGTTCGTTCAGGATGTCGTCCGGACCAAGGCCGAGATGACTGAGCATGACCAATGAGTGGAACCACAGGTCAGCGGTCTCGTAGATCAGGTCGGACTTGTCGTCGCTGTGCTGACAATCCTTGGCGGCTAGCAGTGTCTCGGTGCACTCTTCACCGACCTTTTCGAGAATCTTGTTCAGGCCCTTGGCGTGCAGGCTGGCAACGTAGGAGGTGTCGGCAGACGCCTGCTTGCGTTGTTCCAGTACGGCAGCCAGTTGGCTCAGGGTGTCAGACATGTTTTGGGTGCTCGTATAACGTTTTCGGGTCCTTGATGACGGCGTCGACGGTTTGCCACTGGCCGTCCTTCAGAACCCGGTAGAAACAACTCTCACGACCGGTATGGCAGGCAATGCCGCCGATCTGCTCGACCTGCAGGATGATCACGTCGGCGTCGCAGTCCAGCCGCAGCTCGTGCAGCTTCTGCACGTTGCCGGACTCCTCGCCCTTGCGCCACAGGCGCTGACGCGAACGGGACCAGTAAATGCCGCGGCCTTCCTGCACGGTCAGCTGGAGGGCTTCGCGGTTCATCCAGGCCATCATCAGGATACGCTGGGTATGTACATCCTGGGCAATGGCGGGAACCAGGCCGTCGGCATCCCAGTGGATGCTGTCGAGCCAGTCACTGGCGGGGGGCGAGTCGGTCATGGCGGGTCGTCTTTGAGTTAATGTCGCAAGTTTGCCAGTTCTGCGGGGTGCTGACTATCCGCGGCGCAGAATCAGCCAGCTTCCCAGTGCGATCAGGCCCCACTGGGCCGGGGCGGCGTCAAGCCAGAGCGCCGGGTCCGCGCCGCCCAGAGCGCTGGCGCCGAAGACCAGCAGAGCGATCCCGGCCAATTGCAAAGGCCAGCGCGAACGCTGTTGCGCACGGGGTTGCTCGGGCGCTCTGGCCAGCTTTCCCAGCGCCTGGTTGGTGGTATCAATCAGGGCCGGTACGCGTTCCAGATGCTGTTGCCAGGTCTTGAGCTGATGCTGCGGCAGCATGCGTTCGCGCATCCAGCGCTCCAAGTAGGGCTGGGCGGTATTCCACAGATCCAGATCCGGATACAGCTGGCGGCCCAGACCTTCGATGTTGAGCAGGGTTTTTTGCAGCAATACCAGTTGTGGCTGCACTTCCATGTTGAAGCGGCGTGCGGTCTGGAACAGGCGCAGCAGCAGCTGGCCGAAGGAGATATCCTTCAACGGGCGCTCGAAGATCGGCTCGCAGACACTGCGGATCGCTGCTTCGAACTCGTTGACCCGGGTATCGGCCGGCACCCAGCCCGAGTCGATATGCAACTGCGCCACGCGCCGGTAGTCACGCTTGAAAAATGCCATCAGGTTGCGCGCCAGATAGCTCTGGTCCTCCGGCGTCAGGCTGCCGACGATACCGAAGTCGATGGCGATGTACTGCGGCTCCCACGGGTGCTTGCGGGAGATGAAGATGTTGCCCGGGTGCATGTCGGCGTGGAAGAAGCTGTCACGGAACACCTGGGTAAAGAAGATTTCGACGCCGCGTTCGGCCAGTTTTTGCATGTCGGTGCGCTGGTCTGCGAGGGCGGCCAGATCGGTCACTGGAATGCCGTCGATCCGCTCCATCACCAGCACCTTGTGGCGACACCAGTCCCAGTGGATGCGGGGGATATACAGCAGCTCGGAGCCCTCGAAGTTGCGCCGCAGCTGCGAGGCATTGGCGGCTTCGCGGTGCAGGTCCAGCTCGTCGAAGATAGTCTTTTCGTAATCCTCGACCACCTCGACCGGGCGCAGACGACGACCATCGGCAGAAATGCGCTCCAGCAGGCGTGCGGCCAGAAACAGCCACTGGATATCCTGATCGATGGTTTCGCCAATACCCGGACGAACCACCTTGACCACCACCTCACTGCCATCTTTCAGGCGGGCAGCGTGGACCTGGGCTACCGAGGCGGAGGCCAGCGGCTGGTCGCTGAACTCGGCGAAGACATCCTCAATGCGTTGACCGAGCTGCTCTTCAATCCGTGCACGGGCCCTGGGGCCTGGGAAGGGCGGTACCTTGTCCTGCAGACGGGCCAGTTCAAGGGCGATGTCTTCGGGCAGCAGGTCGCGGCGGGTAGACAAAATCTGGCCGAACTTGATGAATACCGGGCCGAGGTCTTCGCAGGCCTTGCGCAGCCGCGCGCCGCGGCTCAGGTCGCGCGGGGCCGGTCGCAGACGCCAGGGGCCGAGCTGCAGCGCCAGGCGCGCCAGCCACGGCAACGGCAATGCCAGCAGGATCTGGTCCAGACGGTAGCGGGCGAAGATATGCAGGATGCGCAGCAGGCGCGAAAAGGCGGTGAGTCTCATGCGTCGGGCGAGTCCGGTGCGGTAGGAGTGAGCAACGCAACCCGGGCTTCCAGGCGGTCGAGTTGCAGGCGCAGTGCGTGCAGCTGTTCGGCGCGGGCGCGGGCCTCGGCCTGGCCGACCAGCTGACGGCTCTCTTCGGTCAGGTACTCGGCCAGGGTCTGGCGCAGGCTTGCGCGGCTTTCGCGGCCCCATTGGTGGCTGCGGCGCAGCGCGCTGCCGATGGCGTGACCGGCGACCGGGCCGAGCCAGCGGGCCAGTTCGGCCTCACCGTCGAGCCTGAGGTCGGTCATGATGTTCTGCAGTGTGACCAGCACCTGGCTGTCGCCGACCAGCTCGACGTCCGGCTCCTGCAGCAACGCCTTGCGGTCGCTGCTGATCAGCAGGCGGGCAAGCAGGGCACTGGGCGCGTGCAGTTCGCAGTCGGCGGGCTGTTCGCTGGCGTTGCGCAGGGCAATCTCGCCCTCGGCTGGCAGCAGCCAGAGTTGCCAGTCCGGGTCACGGGCCGAGATAAGTACAGATTTGCCCTGCAGTGCGCCGAGCCGCCTGGCGGTCACACTGTCACGGGCCAGTGCCGCAGCAATGCTGCGCTCCGCCGCCTTGAGCAGTGCAGCCGGCAGCATCAGGGTTTGATGCCCCGGTGCAGGGCGACGATGCCGCCAGTCATGTTGTGGTAGGTGACCCGGGCAAAGCCTGCTTCTTCCATCATCGCCTTGAGGGTTTCCTGATCCGGGTGCATGCGAATCGACTCGGCCAGATAGCGGTAGCTCTCGGCATCGTTGGCCACCAGCTTGCCCATCAGGGGAAGAAACTTGAAGCTGTACTGATCGTAGACCTTGGACAGCAGCTCGCTCTTGGGTTTGGAGAACTCCAGCACCAGCAGACGGCCGCCCGGCTTCAATACGCGCAGCATTGAGGCGATGGCGGTATCCTTGTGGGTGACGTTACGCAGGCCGAAGGCGATGGTGATGCAGTCAAAGTAGTTGTCCGGGAATGGCAGTGCCTCGGCGTCAGCCTGGACGAAGCGTACGTTACCGGCGACGCCCAGATCGAGCAGGCGGTCGCGGCCGACCTTGAGCATGGAGGCATTGATGTCGGCGAGGATGACTTCACCGGTCGGGCCCACACGCTTGGCAAAGCGGCGAGTCAGGTCGCCGGTGCCGCCGGCAATGTCGAGTACCCGGTTGCCGGTGCGAACGCCAGACAATTCGATCGTGAAGCGCTTCCACAGGCGGTGAATGCCGCCGGACATCAGGTCGTTCATGATGTCGTACTTGGCGGCTACCGAGTGAAAGACCTCAGCGACGCGCTGGGCCTTTTCGGACTCGGCGACCGTCTGATAGCCGAAGTGGGTGGTTTTGTCGCTGTCGTGTCGATCGCTCATGGATTCCGTCTGCGCTGGAAAATTTGCCCCATTCTAACCATTTTTTGCACCCGGAAGCGCAGTCCATTTGCCGCGCCCGGGTTTTCCCCCGGGTGATGACGGCTGCCCTCATTTGCGGCATGCTGACGAGCTTTGTTAACAACACTGGATGAAACAAACGATGCCGACCGTAGACATTACCCGCGAACACAGCCTGGGCAAGGAAGAAGCGCGTCAGCGTGCCCAGAAATTGGCTGACAAGCTGGTTCAGAAGCTGGACGCCAAATGCAGCTGGGAGGGTGACCAGTTGACCTTCAAACGCAGTGGCGCCGATGGCCGCATCACTGTCTCCGATACTGACGTGCGAGTACAGGTCAATCTGGGCATGATGCTCACGCCGATGGCCGGCATGGTGAAAAGCGAAGTGCAGAAGGCACTGGACAAGTACCTGGTTTGATTGCTGTGTCATCGTGTCGCAGGCTCCGGCTGTAACGGCTGTCCCAGAGCCTGCGTGCACGTCCTCGCGGACAGGCTGCTCTGCCCGGTCCCGGTTTTTAGTATGTGTTTTCTAATTTTGCTGGGTAAGTTCGTCTCCAAGGATCGGTAACCGGTCCATTGCAGTATCCCAATCTACTGAACTGGAGTTACGAACATGGCCAAGAACACCGCAAAGAAAATTGAAGAAAGCACCGCTGGTTTTGCTGCTGACGTGAAGAAATACGCCCATCAGATCTGGCTGGCAGGCCTGGGTGCCTATGCCAAGGCCGGTAAAGAAGGTGCGGACTATTTCAAGGCGCTGGTAAGCGAAGGCGAAGCCGTCGAGAAACAGGGCAAGGAACTGGTCGCCAGCCAGGTTGAAGCCGCCAACAGCCGCATCGAAACCTTCAAGGAAAAGGTGCAGGAAAAGACCGGCGGTCGCTTCAGCAAGGTTGAAGAAGTATTCGACGAGCGCGTTGCTTCCACCCTCGGTCGCATGGGTATTCCGAGCAAGAAAGATATTGATCAGCTGTCTGCTAAGCTGGATGATCTGAGTGCTGCACTCAAGTCGCTGCAAAGCAAGTAAGGTCACAGAGGAGTTGCTCCATGGCGGGTAAAAAGAAGGACAAGGATCCAAGTTGGGTTGCGGATATCGAAAGCTATTCGCGGCAGATCTGGCTGGCAGGTCTGGGTGCCTACGCCAAGGTCGGGAAGGAGGGCGTGAAGCTCTTCGAAACCCTGATCAAGGACGGAGAGGTTGCCGAGAAGAAAGCCAAGGCCGAGATCGACAAGCAGGTCGACACCCTCAAGGGTAAGGCGAAAGCCGGCAAGAGCCCGCTTGATGAAGCCAAGTCCAAGGCCGAAAAGGCCAAGGGCAAGCTGACAGGCAAGTGGAATGAGCTGGAAGAAGCCTTCGACAAGCGTCTCAACAGTGCTGTTTCCCGCCTTGGGGTGCCCTCACGTGATGAAGTGAAGGCGCTGAACGACAAGGTCGATGAGTTGACCAAGCTGATTCAGGGTATGGCTTCCGGCAAGGCGCCGGCTGCCAAGGTTGCGCCGAAAGCCAGCCCTGCGGCTGCCAAACCGGCGGCGAAACCTGCTGCCAAGCCGGCAGCCAAGCCGAAGACCGCAGCTGCCAAGCCCGCGGCCAAGCCCGCAGCGAAACCGGCCGCCAAGCCAGCCGCGAAGGCCGCACCGAAGCCGGCTGCCAAACCGGCGGCGAAGACTGCTGCGGCCAAGCCGAAAGCCCCGGCCAAGCCGAAGGCAACGCCCGCTGTGAAGGCGCCCACTGCGGCCGCCCCTGCTCCGGCCCCTGCAGCTCCGGCGGCAGACAAGCCCACCGGCGCCTGATCGCACTCCGTCGTACCCGACCCCGCACTGCTTCGGCATTGCGGGGTTTTTTATTGGCTGCGTGAGCGTGGGCGATCAGTCGTAGCGCTCGATCAGCAGCTGCATCCACTCGGCGGTCTCCTCGTCGAGGCAGGGGCGCAGCAGGCCGAGCATCTGCTGCACGCCGCCGGCGGCATCGGCCTCGCCGTCGCCGGCGACGCGCTGGTAGTCGAGCCAGAACAGGGTGGTCTGGCACAGCGCATCAAGCAGGCGCTGTTCCGCGTCCTCATCGCAGATCAGATGGCCACTGTTGCGCAGGGCCCGCAGCACCTGATTCAGTCGGCTGCGCAGCGCCGCCAACCACGGGCGCATGGCATGGCGCAGGAACGGATAGCGCCCCATCAGGTTGGACAGATCCTGGAACAGGAAGCGGTGAGTGGCGATGGCTTCGAAGAGCAGGTGCAGCAGCAGCCAGAGGTCGTCGGGTGAGGCATCGTCGGGTTCTTCTGGGCTGACCAGCAGGCTGTGGGTGGAAAGCAGAAAGTCATCGACCAGCGCCTCCAGCAGTGCTTCCTTGCCCTTGAAGTGGTAATACAGGTTGCCCGGACTGATCTCCAGCTCGTTGGCGATGTCCAGGGTGGTGACGTTGGGCTCGCCGTCGGCATTGTAGAGTTCCAGAGTGCAGAGCAGGATGCGATCGCGGGTCTTCATCGGTTACTCATTGCTGTTGAACGTATTGGCCGGGCGCCGGGCCGTGGCCGCCATCGGCGTGAGTCGGTGCGCTGATCAGATCGCCGCTGTAGCGCTTCAGCCAGCCAGTCCAGGCCAACCACCAACTGCCCTGCTGTGCTTCGGCTGTGGCCAGCCAGGCGTCGGCAGAAGCGCAGGTGACCTGGCCGTGCTGGAAGTGCGCGCGTGGATGGCCGGGCGGGCACAGCAGGCCCTGAATATGGCCACTGTGGCACAGATTGAAGACTTTCTCGCCCCCCAGACGGGTACCGGGGTAGGTGTTTTGCCAAGGCACGATGTGATCCCGACGCGCGGCCAGATGCCAGCTGGGCAGGGTCACTGCGCTGAGGTCGATTGCTTCACCGTTCACCTGCAGGCTGCCGGGCTGGCCAAGCGGGTCGCGGTCGAACAGGTCGAGCATGTCCTCGACCAGTTGCGCCGGCAGGCGGGTGTGATCGTGTCCCCAGGTGCTGACCGGGCAGTCCTTCAGCTCGCGGCCCAGCCCGTAACGGGTGACGGCCGGTATCCAAACCAGTTGTTCCGGCCGCATCCAGCCGAACAGGGCGCCGCTGCTGCGGGCGTCGAGGTAGCCGTCGCGCCAGACCCGCTGGCGCAGGCGCTGTCGGGTTGCCGGGCCGCTCAGGCGCATCAGGTCGGTCTGCAGGCGAGTATCCAGCGGGGTCACCAGCAGACTGAGTGCATTCAGTTGGCTAGGGCGGCCTGCGGCCTGCTGCCAGGCGCAGAGCAGGGCAGCGATCAGGCCGCCGCTGCAGACACCGGTGAGTGTTGCCTGGGGGCTGGCGCTGTGCTGCAGGCACTCGCTCAGCGCGCGCTGGCTAGCGCTGACGTAGCGGCCCAGCCCCCAGTTGCAGTGGCTGGGATTGGGATTGCGCCAGCTGATCAGGTAGACCTGCAGCCCCTGTTGCAGGGCATGGCGGATCAGACTGGTGTCCGGGGTCAGATCAAGCAGGTAAAAGCGGTTGATCGGCGGCGGAACGATCAGCAGCGGAGTGTTGTGGACGCGGTCAGTCAATGGCTGATAGCAAAGCAGCTCGAACTCGGCGTGGCGGGCGATTACCTGGCCAGGGCTGCAGGCGATGTCACGCCCGAGCAGGTGACGGGTATCCAGATTGGGTTGGGCAAAGGGGCGACCGCTGGCCAGGTCGGTCCAGAGGTTATGTGCGCCCCGGCACAGGCTATGACCCCGGCTTTGGCGGGCGGCGTCGAGCACCTCAGGGTTGAGCAGGCTGTTGCTGGGTGCTGCGGCGGCAGCCACTTGCTCCAGCAGCCAGCGCAGTTGCGCGCGCTCGTGCTCAGCCATCTCCAGGCCGTTGAGCCATGCGTTCAGCGGCTGCTGCCAGGCGTACCAAAGCTGCAAAATGCGTTGTGGCATGGTTGCCTGCCAGCCCGGGTGGCTGAAGCGGGGGTCGCCCTCCGGTACGTCGATATCCAGCTGGCCGAGCAATGCTTGCAGGGCCTTGCCCAGGGTTTGGAGCAGGTAATCTGCATGGTGGCAGGGTTGTTGGCTCAGGCTGCGCAGCAGTGCCAGCAGACTCTGCGACAGGTCTCGCCCGATAGCGCTTTGGCGCGTTCGTCCTTGTGAGTGCTCGGGCATCCAGCGTTCCTGATCCAGATCCGTGTCTCGTGTCGCAGTCTAACGCAAGCAGGCCCTGTACGGGGCTGTGTCGAGGGCGCCTTGCTGGCGTTGGCGCTGTGCCTGATCATCCATGCCCGGGAGCCTGCTTGATGGAGGCAGGGTGCCGGATGACGGCGGGCTGTTTCTCCTCTGACAGAAACGCCATGATCATCGGAGCGACACTCTGTGCGCGCGTCACCAGAAACAGGTGGCCGTCGTCGATCACATGCAGCTCCGAGTTGGGAATGCGCCAGGCCAGCAGCTTCATATTGATCAACGGAATGATCGGGTCGTCGTCACCGGCCAGAATCAGCGTCGGCTGCCGGATCTTGTGCAGCCAGTGCACGCTGGTCCAGCCCAGCCCCGCGAACAGTTGCCAGTAGTAGCCCAGCTTGCCGGAGGATCGCACCTTGGCTGCGTGCTTCTCGGCCAGATGCGGGTCGCGGCGGAACGCGCCGCCATAGATATCGGGGGCGATGGTGACGCCGTGCGAAGGCTGAATGTAGCGCCGCGGGCTGGCCATCTTCATCAGTACGGCCGGCCGACCGGGGACCATTACGGCTCCAGCCGAGGTAGCCGCCAGAATCAGCTTCTTGCAACGCTCGGGGTGGCTGTAGGCAAACTGCTGCGCCAGCGCGCCCCCCCAGGACACGCCGATGACGTTGACCTGGGAGTAGTCGAGGTAGTCGAGCATGCGTGCGGCCAGCTTGGCCAGACCGGGGAACCGGAACGGCGTCATCGGCGTGGATGAGCCGCCGACACCGGGCACATCGAAGGCGATGACCTCCAGGTCCGGGTCCAGCGCTTCGATGAACGGAAACACCAGTTCCAGGTTGGCGCCAATGCCATTGAAGATCAGCAGCGGAGGCAGCGAGCTTGAGCCCGGGCGAACGGCTGTACGCAGGTACTGACCGTCCAGCTCGATGGTGCGAAATATGATGGACTGCGGCATGGGCTGCTCTCAGTTTTGCGCCGATCAGCGCTCGTGTACGTAAGTGCCGGGTGCGGGCTCCAGCGCCGGATACGACTCGTTGCCAAGCACCGCAGGGGCCGGCTTGCGCTTGCCGCCGCGGGCATGCAGCCAGTCCCGCCAGTATTGCCACCAGGAGTCGGACTGTTTGGTCGCGGTTTCCAGCCAGTGTTTGGCATCGCCACTCATGTCGCCGCTGGTAAAGAAGCGCGCCTTGGGGTTGCCTGGCGGATTAAGAATACTCTGGATGTGGCCGCTGGAGGACAGTACGAATTCACACTTGCCGCCCATTAGTTTGGCTGATTTGTAGCACGATTCCCATGGCGTGATGTGATCGTTTAGCCCGGCAATGACAAAGAAGTCGCTCTTGACCTGCTTCAGGTCGATCGGCGTGCCGCTGACTTCCAGTGCGCCGGGGCGGGTCAGCGGGTTGGTCTTGAACATCTCCAGGAATTCGCCGTGCAACGCGGCCGGCAGGCGAGTGGTGTCGTTGTTCCAGAACAGGATGTCGAATACCGGCGGTTCGTTGCCCAGCAGGTAGTTGTTGACCCAGTAGTTCCAGATCAGGTCGTTGGGGCGCATCCAGGCAAAGATGCGTGCCATGTCGCGGCCTTCCAGCACGCCGCTCTGGTAGGACATGCGGCGAGCGGCCTCAATTGAGCGCTCGTCGGCAAACAGCGCGACCTGGGTCTTGAGTTCGGTATCCAGCACGCTGACCAGCAGGGTGTAGGAGTGGACCTTCTTTTCCTTCAGCGCCGCGTAGTGGCCGAGCAGGGAGACGGTGGTGATGCCGCCGGAGCAGGCGCCAAGCATGCTCAGGTCCTTGCTGCCGGTCACGTCCAGTACCACGTCGACGGCTTCCTTGAGGGCGTCGATGTAGGTACTCAGACCCCACTCACGATGGCTCTTGGTCGGGTTGCGCCAGCTGACCACGAAGCCCTGCATATGGTTGCTGACCAGGTAGCGGGCCAGGCTCTTGTCGGGTGACAGATCGAAGACGTAAAACTTGTTGATCTGCGGCGGTACCACCAGCACCGGGCGTTCATAGACTTCTTCGGTCAGTGGCTTGTACTGGATCAGTTCCAGCACCTCATTGCGGAAAATCACCGAGCCGCGAGTGGTGGCCAGGTTGCCGCCGACCTCGAAGGCATTCATGTTCACCTGGCTTGGCATGCCACCGTTGTGGGCGATGTCCTTGGCCATGTGGGTGAGACCGTCGAGGATGCTCTTGCCGCCGGTCTCGAAAAAGCGCTTGAGTGCAGCCGGATTGAGTGCGGTGTTGGTCGGCGACATAGCCTCGGTCATCAGGGCGATGACAAACTGGGCGCGGCTTATGTCCTGGGCCGACAGATCGGAGCTGGTAATCCAGCTGTTCAGTTCCTTGCGCCAGGCCAGATAGGTCTGCATGTAACGGCGGTACAGCGGGTTCTGGCTCCAGGTCGGATCCACAAAGCGGCGGTCGTCGGCACTGGGAGCCAGTTGCGAGCGACCGAGCATCACATCGGTCACCGCCATGCCGAGGCGACCCAGATGGCGAATACTGTGCAGCGGTTGTTTGACAGTTTGCCTCAGCACCATGCGGGCAGTGCTGACAAGATCACGTGCCGGAACACCAACCACGGGGTTGGGGCCGAGAATATGTTCGCTGGCCTTGTTGGCCAGATTTTCATTATTGGTTTTATCGCCCATTTTCAACGCTCCAGTCTGAGGCAGGGAAGCCGCTCCGAATGCAGTCCAGCAAGAATTGAACCAGCTTGTTGGTGTCGCATTCTTGAGACACGTTAGCATGCGGCTTGATTGCTGTTAACGCCTTTTTAGGCAGGTCAACTAAATCAGAGCCATATGTCAAACAGGTGTTGAGGCGAGCGCCCTGTTAGGGGATGAAGCGGATTGCGCTGACGTCAGGGTCGCGCGATGCACCAGTCTGGTGCAGCTCGTCAAGGTAGGCTTGCCAGCGCTGCGCCTGTTCGGTGGCGAGGCGGTAGAGATAGTCCCAGCTGTAGAGGCCGCTGTCGTGACCGTCATCAAACACCAGCTTCAGGGCGTAGCGCCCGGCTGGCTCGACGCCGACCAGGGCAACGTTGATCTTGCCGGTCTGCAGGACGGGACGGCCATGTCCGCGCACCTCGGCAGAGGGTGACAGCACGCGCAGGTATTCGGCGGGCAACTGATAGCTGCGACCGTCGGCATATCCCAGCTCCAGCGTGCGCGAGGCCTTGTGCAACTTGATGCGGGTCGGGATAGGTGCAGGCATGGCAGAGTCCTGAGCTTCAAGCTTCAAGCTTCAAGCTTCAAGCTTCAAGCAGATCGCATGGCGCGCACGATCTGCTGTTCGCTTGCCGCTTGAAGCTTGCGGCTTGAGTTAAAGAATATAGCGTGACAGGTCTTCGTTGACGGCCAGCTCACCGAGGTGACTGTCGACGTAGGCGGCGTCGATAACCAGCGGCTGATCGTCGTGCTTGGCGGCCAGATCGGCGGCGCTGAACGAGACTTCTTCCAGCAGGCGCTCCAGCACCGTGTGCAGACGACGGGCACCGATGTTTTCAGTCTTCTCGTTGACCTGCCAGGCGATTTCCGCGAGGCGGCTGACGGCATCAGGGGCGAACTCGATGTTCAGGTTCTCGGTCGCCATCAGAGCGCGATACTGCTCGGTCAGCGAGGCATCCGGTTCGGTCAGGATGCGCTCAAAGTCGCTCGGCGTCAGCGATTGCAGTTCAACCCGAATCGGCAGGCGGCCCTGCAGCTCGGGAATCAGGTCCGAGGGCTTGGTCAGGTGGAAGGCGCCGGAGGCGATGAACAGGATGTGGTCGGTCTTGACCATGCCGAACTTGGTGTTGACCGTGCAGCCTTCGATCAGTGGCAGCAGGTCGCGCTGTACGCCTTCGCGGGAAACGTCGGCGCCGCTGCCGCTGTCGGCGCGCTTGCTGACCTTGTCGATCTCGTCGAGGAAGACGATGCCGTTCTGCTCGACGGCGTTGATCGCGCGGGTCTTCAGGTCGTCTTCATTAACCAGGCGCGCAGCCTCTTCATCGCGCACCAGCTTGAGCGCATCGCGGACCTTGAGGGTGCGGGTTTTCTTCTTGCCCTTGCCCAGGTTGGAGAACATGTCGCGCAGCTGGCTGGTCATCTCCTCCATGCCCGGTGGGGTCATGATCTCGATGCCGGCCGGCGCATCGGAAACCTCGATCTCGATGTCCTTGTCATCCAGCTCGCCTTCGCGCAGGCGCTTGCGGAACAGCTGACGGGTGCTGCTGTCGGTGCGCTCCGGCTGGTCGCCGGTAGCCGGGCGGGCGCCGGGCAGCAGGGCGTCGAGGATGCGCTCTTCGGCAGCGTCTTCGGCGCGGTAGCGAACCTTGGTCATCTCCTGTTCGCGCAGCAGCTTGATGGCGGCATCGACCAGATCACGGATGATGGATTCGACGTCGCGGCCGACGTACCCCACCTCGGTGAACTTGGTGGCTTCGACCTTGATGAACGGTGCCTGGGCCAGTTTCGCCAGGCGACGGGCGATTTCGGTCTTACCGACACCGGTCGGGCCGATCATCAGGATGTTCTTCGGGGTGACTTCATTGCGCAGCGCCTCGGGCAGCTGCTGGCGGCGCCAGCGGTTGCGCAGGGCGATGGCGACGGCGCGCTTGGCATCCTGCTGACCGATGATGTGTCGGTCCAGCTCGTGCACGATCTCACGGGGTGTCATGGACATGGGGTTGAATCCGGTCGCCTCAGGTATTGGCGTCCAGCTCCTCGATAGTCAGGTTGCGGTTGGTATAGATGCAGATGTCGCCGGCAATGTTGAGGCTGGTTTCGACGATCTCGCGAGCAGACAGCTCGGTGTGCATCAGCAGGGCGCGCGCGGCGGATTGCGCGTAGGGGCCACCGGAACCGATGGCGATCAACCCTTCTTCAGGCTCGATGACATCGCCGTTGCCGGTGATGATCAGCGAGGCGTCCTTGTTGGCGACGGCAAGCAGGGCTTCCAGCTTGCGCAGGGCGCGGTCGGTGCGCCAGTCCTTGGCCAGCTCGACGGCGGCGCGGACGAGGTTGCCCTGGTGTTTTTCCAGTTGGGCTTCAAAGCGTTCGAACAGGGTAAAGGCATCGGCGGTACCACCGGCGAAACCGGCAATGACCTGATCCTTGTAGAGGCGGCGTACCTTGCGGGCGTTGCCCTTCATGACGGTGTTGCCGAGGGATACCTGGCCGTCACCACCGATCACGACCTTGCCGTGGCGGCGTACGGATACGATTGTAGTCACGCGCAACTCCTGGTTGGCTGTGGGGAAAAAGTGGCAGGATCGCTGCCTTGCATCCTGATCTGGGGGCACTGATCAGGATTTCAAGGCAAAGCTGGATGCGCCCGAGCAACGGGCGCGAGAGGCTCAGCGCTGTTGCGGCAGCAGGTTGCTGAAGCCGTTGCCGCTGAGGGTGCGCTGGGCCTGGGTCATGCTGTCCTTGTTGTTGAACGGGCCAACCTGAACGCGGTACCACTGGTCGCCATTGATGGTGGCGTTCTCCAGTTTCACGTCCATGCCCAGCAGCAGGATCTGCGCGCGCAGCTGGTCGGCATCCGAACGCTGGCGGAAGGAGCCCGCCTGCAGGTAATAGGATGGCCCGCTTGAGGCCGGTTTGCTGGCCTCGGGCGCCGGTGTTGGTGCCGGCGTAGTCTGCGTCGCCTGCTGCGGAGTGCTGACCTCGGACTCCGGCAGCAGGGTGTAGAAATCGTACTGCGGCTTGGGCGTCGTTGGGGGCGCGGCGGGTGTGTTGCTTGGCTTGGGTGGCTCGGGCGAGCGTCGGACCCCCTCGCGGCCCGGTTCGAGTTGCAGCAGGAAGGTAACGAACACACCAATCACCAGTCCGCTGATCAGCCACAACCAGCCGGGAATGCCTTTGCGCCGTGGCGCTGATTGCGCGCGGCTGGCGCCGCGGCGAGGGGCTTTGCGTCCTTTTGCCATGCCCTTACATACGCTCCAGAGTGTTGATGCCCAACAGGTTCAGACCCTGCTTGAGGGTACGGCCGGTCAGTGCTGCCAGGCGCAGACGGCTGTCGCGCTGGGTCTCGCTGTCCGCTGCGAGGATCGGGCACTGTTCATAGAAGCTGGAGAAGCGACCGGCCAGCTCGTACAGATAGGTGCAGAGTACGTGCGGGGTGCCTTCGCGAGCAACGTAATTCAGCGTGGCGTTGAATTGCGCCAGATGCGCGCCCAGCTCGGTCTCGGCCGGCTCGACCAGAGCCATAGGAGCCAGATCGGCGAGCGAATCCATGCTGCGCTCCAGTTTGCGGAATACGCTGGCAACGCGGGTATAGGCATACATCATGTAGGGCGCGGTGTTGCCCTCGAAGCTCAGCATCAGGTCGAAGTTGAAGCTGTAGTCGCTGCTGCGGTGCTTGGAGAGGTCGGCGTACTTGACCGCGCCGATACCCACGGCGGTGCCGATGGCGCGCAGCTCGTCGGACGGCAGCTCCGGGTTCTTCTCTTTAACCAGGCGCAGAGCACGCTGCTCTGCCTCGTCCAGCAGGTCGACCAGCTTGACGGTGCCGCCGTCGCGGGTCTTGAACGGCTTGCCGTCGGCACCGTTCATGGTGCCGAAGCCCATGTGTTCAAGTTGCATGTCGGCGGGAACAAAGCCGGCTGCCCGCGCTACGGCAAACACCTGCTGGAAGTGCAGCGCCTGACGCTGATCGACAAAGTACAGCACCCGGTTGGCATGCAGCTCGGCATGGCGGTAGCGCATGGCGGCCAGGTCGGTGGTGGCATACAGATAGCCGCCGCCGGCCTTTTGTACGATCACCGGCAGCGGGTTGCCCTCGGCGTTCTTGAACTGCTCGAGGAATACGCACTGGGCGCCATCGCTCTCGGTCAGCAGACCGGCGCTACGCAGATCGGCAACGATGCCCGGCAGATCGGCGTTGTAGGCGCTTTCGCCGCGCACATCTGCGGGCGTCAGGCTGACGCCGAGGCGGTCGTAGACGGCCTGGCAATGGCCGAGGGAAATGCTGTTGAAGCGTTCCCACAGAGCGAGACAGGATGGCTCGCCAGCCTGCAGGTCGACCACGCGCTGGCGCGCGCGGGCGGCGAAGTCTTCGCTCTCGTCGAAGCGCTTCTTGGCCTGGCGGTAGAAATTCTCCAGATCGCCCAGCTCGGCTTCGGCGTCGACGCTGTGCTCTTCCATATAGGCCAGCAGCATGCCGAACTGGGTGCCCCAGTCGCCCACATGATTCTGACGGATCACGGTGTGGCCGAGGAATTCTAGGATGCGGGCAACGGCGTCACCGATGATCGAGGAGCGCAGATGGCCGACGTGCATCTCCTTGGCCAGGTTTGGCGAGGAGTAATCGACGACGACGCGCTGGGCGGGAACCTCGGCGCGCACGCTCAGTTGCGGGTCGGCCAGCGCGGCTTCAAGCTGACCGGCCAGCCAGCCGGCATCCTGGAAGAAGTTGATAAAGCCCGGGCCGGCGATGTTGACCGACGCCACCGCCTGATGGGCGGGCAGGGCGGCGATCAGCTTCTCGGCCAGATCGCGCGGCTTCATGCCGGCCGGCTTGGCCAGCATCATCGCCAGGTTGCTGGCGAAGTCGCCGTGGGCCTTGTCGCGCGCGTTCTCGACCTGAATGGAGGGCGAAAGGTCGGTCGGCAGGACGCCGTCGGCCTTGAGGCGGTCTACAGCATCGGCAAGCAGTTGGCTGATCAGGTTCTTCATTTAATGGAGTATCCGGCAGGTGCCCAGTGAAAACCCGACATTATCCGTTTTATGGGGCGGCTTGCCAAACCCTGTGGTCGGTTGGGGTTTGTCGTTGCGGCTGGCGCGGGCTTTATGTAGCTCTGCGGTGGCTGCACAAGGGTGATCGTTCTCTGCAAGGTGCTTTTGTCGAGTTTGCTTTTCGCCTTTTACGGCGAGCCAAGGGGGGGCTGCTTGCCCAGCCCCCCTTAGCGATCCCCCGGGCACCCAGCTACGCGGCCCTGCGGGTTAGCTGCGTTGCTCGGCTTGGCAGGGGCCGGCAGAACTCGGCTCTTCGAGCGTCAAACAGGCTGCCGTCCTTTTTCCTGCCAGTCCTGCGCTACTCGCCCGCGTAAACGGGGAGTGGGTCCGTGCAGTCTTCACGCATTGCGCCCTCTTTCTGATGGCTCAACCGCAGCGCGATGCAAATACCGGGCGATGGTTCTTTGTCTGTCAGCCAGCCTGGTGTCACCCTTCTAAAACATATCCAGCGGATCAATATCAATCGACCAGCGCACCTTGCGCGCCTGCGGGTGCTGTTCCAGCATTGGCAGCAGCATGTGCACCAGTTGGTGCAGGGCTGAGCGCTGGGCCGCTTGCAGTAGCAGTTGGGCGCGGTGGCGTCCGGCGCGGCGTTCCATGGGTGAGGGGACCGGGCCGAGCAGGTCGATATCCGGCAGGTTGTGTTGGCCGATCAGCATCTCGGCCTGCTCCAGCGCGGCTTCGAGAAAGTCCTCGGCGGCGCTGGCCTGATTGGCTTCGGCGCGCAGCAGCGCCATGAAACGATAGGGCGGCAGCTGGGCCATTTCGCGCTCGGCCAGTTCGCGCTCGGCAATCGCCGGGTAGCCGCGTTCGGTCAGTTCGATCAGCAGCGGGTGCTCGGCCATGTGGGTCTGAATGATCACCTGCCCCGGCTTTTCGGCGCGTCCGGCGCGTCCGGCGACCTGGGTAATCATCTGTGCCATGCGCTCGGGGCCGCGAAAGTCGGCGGAGAACAGCCCCCCGTCGGCGTCCAGAATGGCGACCAGGGTGACGTTGGGGAAGTGATGCCCCTTTGCAAGCATCTGGGTGCCGACCAGAATGCACGGCCTAGCGCTCTGGATGGTGTCCATCATGTCCTGCATGGCGCGCTTGCGGCTCATGCTCTCGCGATCAATGCGCAGTACGTCGATGTGCGCAAAGCGTTCCTTGAGGAACTCCTCGGTGCGCTCGGTGCCGGCACCCAGCGGGCGCAGGTCCTCGCTCTGGCATTTGGGGCAGTGGCGATCGAGCGGGCGCTGGCTGTTGCAGTGATGGCAGTGCAGGTGCGGCGGCGACTGGTGCACGGTCATGCGCGCGTCGCAGCGCCGGCACTCGGCAATCCAGCCGCAGTCGTGGCACATCAGGGTCGGGGCAAAGCCGCGGCGGTTGATGAACACCAGGACCTGATTGCCGCGCTTGAGGTGTTCGCCGACCAGCTCGGTCAACGGGCGGGAGAGGCCGCCTTCCAGTGGGCGACTGCGGATGTCGAGGCACTGGAAGGTTGGGGCCTTGGCATTGCCGGCGCGAATGGTCAGGCGCAGGTGCCGGTAGCGGCCCTGTTGCACGTTGTGCAGGCTCTCGAACGATGGCGTCGCCGAGCCGAGGATCACCGGGACCTGTTCCAGATGGCCGCGGTAGACCGCGAGATCCCGCGCGTTGTAGCGCAGACCGTCCTGCTGTTTATAGGAAAGGTCGTGTTCCTCATCGACGATGATCAGGCCGGGCCGCGCCAGCGGGGTGAAGATCGCCGAGCGGGTACCAATAACAATGGATGCGTCGCCGTCGCGGGCAGCGATCCAGGCATCCAGTCGCTCGCGATCATTCAGGCCGGAATGGAGAATCACCACCGGTGCGCTGAAGCGCTGTTGAAAGCGGCTCAGGGTTTGGGGGGTCAGGCCGATCTCCGGGATCAGTACCAGCGCCTGGTGGCCGCTGAGCAGGCAGCGCTCAATGGCCTGCAGATAGACCTCGGTCTTGCCGCTGCCGGTTACCCCTTCCAGCAGCCAGGTATGAAAGCCCTCGGCACCGAGAATCGCGTCCAGTGCCGCCTGCTGTTCGGCGTTGGCAGTAAGGTGCGCCTGCCTTAATAAAGGCAGCGGTTCGGCGACATGGTGAGGTGAGCGCTCAATGCGCTGTACCAGGCCCTTGCTCTCAAGGGTAACCAGCGTGTCGCGGCTCAGCCCCCATTGACCGATCAGCGCGTGGGACAGGCCATGCGAATGCTGGGCGAGAATCTGCACCGCCTGCTTTTGCTTGGGCGCACGTTGCACCGCCGGGTGCTCGGGGTAGGCGCCGGGCTGCAGCTGCCAGAGCTGGTCCTGACGGGCTAACGCCGGTTCGCCCTGGCGCAGCAGGACCGGCAGGGCGACACTGAGAGTATCGCCCAGGCCGTGCTGGTAGTAGCGCGCGGTCCATAGACACAGGCGCCAGAGGCTGTCGGGCAGAACTGGCGTCAGGTCGAGTAGTGCCTCGGCGGGCTTGAGTCGATTGGCCGGTACCTCGGTGTGGTCACTGATGCCGGCAATCATGCCCACCATGGCGCGATTGCCGAACGGTACGCGAACCCGCTGGCCCACCTGCAGGTCGGCCGCACTGACTCCCCGCGGCGCGCGGTAGTCGAACAGGCGTCTCAGCGGCGAGGGCAGGGCAACTTGCAGGATAGGTCCGGTCACGCAGATCACTCCATGGGGCGTGGCGCTGATGTTACCACCGACGGGCGCAAAACAATGGTGCTTGCTTCACTGGCGGATTCTGTTATCATCGCCGGCCTATTTTCCGGTCACTCTGTATGCGCCGCTTGTGGCATGCAGTCACTTGGCTGGTAGAACAGATTCAGAGTGCGGTGCCCGATCAGGTTGATCCGGTGGCGGCACAAACCAACCGAGGACATACCATGAAAGCTGATTTGCATCCGAAGTACGAAGAAATCGAAGCGACCTGCAGCTGCGGCGCGGTGATCAAGACCCGTTCCACCCTGTGCGCTCCGATCCACCTGGACGTCTGCTCCGAGTGCCACCCGTTCTACACCGGTAAGCAGAAGGTTCTGGACACCGGCGGCCGTATCGAGCGCTTCAAGGCTCGCTTTGGTGCGGTCAGCAGCAAGTAAGTTTGCCATGCAGGCCCTTGTGGTTCTGGCGAACGAAAAGAAGGCGTCCCTTGTGGGCGCCTTTTTTCTTGCCTGCAGTTTACTGGCTGGCTGCGTTCAGGCTGACCCGCCACAGGCTTCCTGCGTCATGCCGCCGGGCGTTGAGACGGTGTCTGTACGCAGCGTTACTGATGGCGACACCTTGCGTTTGACCGATGGTCGCCGGCTGCGGCTGGCGGGTATCAATACCCCCGAGATCGGGCGTGACGGCAAGGCGTCGGAGCCCTGGGCGCAGGCCGCGCGGCGCGAGCTGCTGGCGCTGGTCAGCGGCGAGTCGCTGCAGCTCAAGGTCGGTGATGATCCGCGGGATCATTACGGTCGTACGCTGGGCTACCTGTTCGACAGCCACGGCCGCAGCGTTGAGGCGGAGCTGCTGCAGTCCGGTCTTGGTTATGCGGTCGTCATTCCGCCCAATGATGCGTTGGCCGAGTGCCACCTGGCGGCTGAGGCGAATGCGCGTCAGGCTCGGCGAGGGCTCTGGCAGTCTGGTGTGGTGCGCCCGGTGACGCACCTTGATCGTGGTGGCTTTCAGTTGCTGCGTGGCAGCGTCGTTGCGGTCAGTCAGGCCCGTCAGGCGATCTGGATCGACTTGGAAGGGTCGCTGACGCTCAGGCTGGACCGCCGGGACCTGGTGAACTTTGCGTCTGCGCCGGGCGCCAGTTGGGTTGGGCGAGAGATTGAAGTGCGTGGCTGGGTAGTTGACCGTCGCGAACAGCAAAACGGTTTTCGCCGCTACATGATCAGCCTGCGCCACCCCGCTCAGCTACATCTGTTCAGCAGTGACTGACAACGTCAAGATGACTCAAAGTTGTAAGAGAATGTCCTTGACATTGATCTCGTGAATAACCTTGCGAGGGTGTTTCGTTTTATGTACTCTCCGTCGTCCGCATGAGCAACCTGACCGGAAAATAGTGACCATGTCTGATTTGAGAACTGATGCACTCGCCTATCACGCCAACCCGCGTCCAGGCAAACTGAGCGTTGAACTGACCAAGCCGACCGCGACTGCCCGCGATCTGGCTCTGGCGTACAGCCCGGGTGTAGCAGAGCCGGTGCGTGAAATCGCCAAGGATCTGGAAAACGCCTACAAATACACCGGTAAGGGTAACCTGGTTGCCGTTATCTCTGACGGTACTGCCATTCTGGGTCTGGGTAACCTCGGCCCGCTGGCGAGTAAGCCGGTTATGGAAGGCAAGGGTGTTCTGTTCAAGCGCTTTGCAGGCGTTGACGTATTCGACATCGAAGTTGAAGCCGAAAGCCCGCAAGCCTTCATTGATACCGTCAAGCGCATTTCCTGCACCTTCGGTGGTATCAACCTGGAAGACATCAAGGCGCCCGAGTGCTTTGAAATCGAGCGCGCGCTGATTGAGCAGTGCGACATTCCGGTATTCCACGATGACCAGCACGGTACTGCGATCGTAACCGCAGCCGCGATGATCAACGCGCTGGAACTGGCCGACAAGACCATCGAAGACGCCAAGATCGTCTGCCTGGGTGCCGGTGCTGCTGCTATCGCCTGTATGAAGCTGCTGGTCAGCATGGGCGCCAAGACCGAAAACATCTACATGCTCGACCGCAAGGGCGTGATCCACGCTGGCCGTGATGACCTGAACGAGTACAAGGCCATCTTCGCCACCGAGACTGACAAGCGCACCCTGTCCGACGCCATGAAAGGTGCTGACGTATTCGTTGGTCTGTCTGGCCCGAATCTGCTGCAACCGGCTGAGCTGAAGCTGATGGCTGAAAATCCGATCGTGTTTGCCTGCTCGAACCCGGATCCGGAGATCGATCCCGAGCTGGCTCACGCTTCGCGTCCTGACGTGATCATGGCTACTGGCCGCTCCGACTACCCGAACCAGGTTAACAATGTTCTGGGCTTCCCCTTCATCTTCCGTGGTGCCCTGGACGTTCGCGCGACCCGCATCAACGAAGAAATGAAGATCGCTGCGGTTCACGCTATCCGCGAACTGGCCAAAGAGCCGGTGCCGGACTACGTTTCCGAAGCGTACGGCGGGATTGCTCTGGAATTCGGTCGTGAGTACATCATTCCGAAGCCGATGGATATTCGCCTGATCGAGAAGGTGCCGGCTGCCGTTGCGCAAGCTGCCATCGACTCCGGTGTGGCGACTCTGCCTTATCCGGCGCACTACCCGCTGAAGTCTGTTGAAGACGTGAAGTAAGCGCTTGGTGCAAGAAAAGCCCGCTTCGGCGGGTTTTTTTGTGCCTGCGCAGTCGTCTCGTTGTTCGGGTGGGTGTGAGTTGCGGGTTGCAGGTTTGGTCTGCGGCCGGACTGGTCGTCGCAGGCGCAACGCCTGCAAGCGGCTTATTTATCGTTCGGTGTGAATTGCTGAAAAAAGGCTTGACGGAAAATCTGACGGGCCTATAATTCGCCTCCTCGTCGGGCAGGATGCTTCGCTTAAAGCGCTTATTAATCAATAAGTTAGCTTTAAAATGAAGCTTGACAGTTCGGCGAGATGGCGTAGAATGCGCCACCTCGAAAGGGTTGTTCGAAAGACG
>NZ_JBSXON010000041.1:0-20582 GCF_056859475.1 Halopseudomonas sp. L-58 | reverse complement strand
GGTCAGTCCTGGCGGCGCAACTGGGCTCGGATCACGCCGTTCTTCGACTTCCCACCGGAGATCCGCAAAGTGATCTATACCACCAACGCCATTGAGTCGGTGAACATGAGTTTGCGCAAGATAACCAAGAACCGCGGCTCGCTCCCCAGCGACGAGGCGCTGCTGAAACTGTTCTATCTGGCGCTACGCAACATCAGCAAGAAATGGACGATGCCGATCCGTGACTGGAAAGTGGCACTGACACGCTTTACGATCAGCTACGAAGGCAGGCTGCCACAGTAGTAACCCCATCCCCGGTTACACAGAATTCTGCACACCCTCCATTCTCACCGACGCCAACGACGCGGCGATAGCCGGCACCATTGTGGCGCTGGGGCGACCGCTCGGTTTGGGCGTCGTGGCCGAGGGCGTGGAAACCGTCGAGCAGATGCGTTTTCTGGTCGACAGCGGCTGTGAGGTGTTTCAGGGCTACCTGTTTGGTCGCCCGGTTGAAGCGGCCGCGCTGGGACGCAGTCGTGAGTCATTGGCAACCAGCTGATCGCTTACCTGCCTCCCGGGCGCCATGTTGCCCACCGGCGATTGCCAAGGCAGGCTGCCGGGGTCGAGAATGAAGGCAACTTTGCGACCATCGCGGTCGTATCTATCGTCACCCGACGGCGTGGTCGTCGGCGTTTGCCAAGGAAGCCTCGCATGACAAGACCCAACGTAATCAATGCATCGGTCAGCCCCAAAGGCAGCCTGGAAACCCTCTCTCAACGTGAAGTCCAACAGCTCAGTAAGGTAGGCTCCGGTGGCCTGCACCAGCTGTTCCGCCAGTGTGCGCTGGCGATTCTCAACACCGGCGCGCGCGTCGATAACGCCAAGACCATTCTTGAGGCTTACGCCGATTTTGAAGTGCAGATTCACCAGCAGGATCGTGGCGTGCGGCTGGAGCTGATCAACGCGCCGGCTGATGCCTTTGTCGATGGCGAGATGATCGCCAGTACCCGCGAGATGCTGTTCAGCGCGCTGCGCGACATCGTTTATACCGAAAGCGAACTGGGCGGCCCGCGGATAGATCTGGAAAGCTCCGCCGGCATCACCGACTACGTCTTCCATCTGCTGCGCAACGCGCGCACCCTGCGCCCCGGGCTGGAACCGAAGATGGTGGTGTGCTGGGGTGGGCACTCGATCAGCATCGAGGAGTACAAGTACACCAAGAAGGTCGGGCACGAACTGGGCCTGCGCAATCTCGACATCTGCACCGGCTGCGGGCCTGGTGTGATGAAGGGCCCGATGAAGGGGGCAACCATTGCCCACGCCAAGCAGCGCATCCTTGAGGGGCGTTATCTGGGTATCACCGAGCCCGGCATCATCGCCGCCGAAGCGCCCAACCCGATTGTCAACGAACTGGTCATCATGCCCGACATCGAGAAGCGCCTGGAGGCCTTTGTGCGGGTTGGTCACGGCATCATCATCTTCCCGGGCGGCGCCGGCACGGCGGAGGAGTTTCTCTACCTGCTCGGCATCCTAATGCACCCGACCAACCGTGATCTGCCGTTCCCGGTCATCCTCACCGGCCCGCGCAGCGCCGAGGCTTATCTGCAGCAACTGCATGCCTTTGTCGGTGCGACCTTGGGTGCACAGGCGCAGCAGCACTATCGCATCATCATCGACGATCCGACCGAGGTCGCGCGCGGCATGGCCGCCGGGCTCAAGGAAGTGGAGCGGTTCCGGCGCGAGCGCAACGACGCCTTCCACTTCAACTGGCTGCTGCACATCGAGGAGAGTTTTCAGCGCCCGTTTGATCCGACCCACGCCAACATGGAGGCGCTGCAGCTCACCCTGGATATGCCGCCGCACGAACTGGCGGCGAACCTGCGCCGGGCGTTTTCCGGGATCGTTGCGGGCAACGTCAAGGACAAGGGTATTCGTCTGATTGAGCAGCACGGGCCGTACCGTATACACGGCGACCCGCGCATCATGCAGCCGCTGGATGCGCTGCTGCAGGCCTTTGTTGATCAGCACCGGATGAAGCTGCCGGGCGGGGCCGACTACGAGCCGTGTTACCGCGTGGTCAGCTGAAGCAGGAGGTGCCTCGCCGTCAGCGCGGCGAGGCACCCGGTGTCAGACCGGCTGACAATAGCGACGCTGGAAGTACACCAGGCCGTCGCCGCTGTCGCGTTGACGGATCGCCAGAATCTCGCAGATCAGAATGTCGTGGCTGCCGGCGGCAACCCGGTTGCTGATGCGGCAATCGAAGTTGATCAGCGCGTCGTCCAGCATCGGTGCGCCACTGACATCGGTGCTCCAGTCGGCGCTGGCGAAGCGCTCCTCCATCGCTGTCTTGCCGCCGAACAGGTTGGACAGCGCCTGCTGATCGCAGGTCAGCGTGTTCACGCACAGATGGTCGTTGGTCTGAAAGATGTCGTAGACCGATGCGCTGCGGTTGAGGCAGACCAGCAGGCTTGGCGGCTCGTCCGACACACTGCACACGGCGGTGGCGGTGAAGCCGGCGCGGCCGGCAGGGCCATCGGTGGTGACCACGTTGACGGCTGATGCCAGCACCGACATCGCGTTGCGAAAAGCATCCTTGGTGACCGGGGCGGGCATGGGTTCCACTATCTTGGCTGCGAGCATGACTGGCTCCTTCAGGTGAGAATGCAGGCCTTGGAATAGGCCAGACGCGGCAAACGGTCGAACACCTTGCTGCTGTCGCCGTAACCGAGGTTGATCAACAGGTTGGACTTCCAGTGGCTGTCGCTGAAAAACGCGGCGTCCAGTGCCTTGGCGTCAAAGCCGGACATCGGCCCGGTATCCAGTCCCAGGCTGCGGGCGGCCATGATGAAGTAGGCGGCCTGCATCGAGCTGTTACGGAAGGCAGTTTCGTAAATCATCTCCGGGCTGCCGGTGAACCAGCTGCGTGCGTCCGCATGCGGGAACAGCTCGGGCAGTGCGTCGTAGAAGCGCGAGTCATAGGCAACGATTACGGTGACCGGCGCGCTCATGGTCTTTTCCAGATTGCCCGATGACAGGCACGGCTTGAGCATCTCCTTGCCCTGACGGGTGCGCACGAACACGAAGCGTGCCGGGCTGCAGTTGGCCGAGGTCGGGCCCATTTTGGTCAGGTTGTAGATGGCTTCCAGCAGGCTGTCGGGCACCGGCTGATCGAGCCAGCCATTGTGGCTGCGGGCCTCGGTAAACAGTTGCGCCAGGGCGCTTTGATCCAATGGTTCGTGCATGGTTGCTCTCACTCAGGCGGCGTATTCGGTGTCGTGAATGACGCTGGCAAGAAAGCGCCTGAGCGTCGTATTGATGGTGTCCGGGCAGCTCACGCTGGAGGCGTGGCCGCCGTAGTCAAAGCATTCCAGGCGGGCGTTCGGCAGTTGCTCGGCAAGCTCTCGCGAGCACTGCCAGGGCACCAGCATGTCGTCTCGGTTGGCGATCAGCAGCGTTGGCTGGCGAATGCCGGCCAGCGCCTGAAGATCCGGCGCAAAGGCCTGCAAAGCAGCAATGCGGCGCAACAGATTGTCGGTCGGCGGAAAGCCGGCCACGTGCTTGCGGTCGTCGATTTGCAACTGCTCGATGTTGGCGGCAATCCAGTCCGGTGGGTAGAGAAACAGCGCCTGCGCCTCGACGTAGGCAGCCGGGCCGCTGCCGGCCAGCAATTGCTTGCGTACCGAGAAGCAGCGCGCGGTATGCGGGCTGACCCGCGACCAGGCGTTCATCAACGTCAGGCTGCGTAGCCCCGGCGCCTGCTGCATAGCCAGCGCCAGACCGACCAGCCCACCGAGGGCGTGACCGATCAGGTGATAGTCGCCGATGCCGTGGCTGGCGAGCAGTGTGCGCAGCTCGCAGGCCATGGCGTCGATGCTGTAGTCGGCGGGCAGGGCGGCGGGGCTCTTGCCGGTGCCGAGCTGGTCGTACAGCACCACGCGGTAGTCGCGGGTGAGGGCGTCCAGTTGCGGCAGCCAGAAGTGCGCCGCGCCGCCGAGCCCCGAGCTGAATACCAGCGTCGGGGCGTCGGCATCACGCCGGCCGTGGATTTCGATATGCATCACGGCCGCGGCCTCAGCCGACGTGGGCGATGCTGGCGATTTCGATCAGCGCGTCCGGTTTGACCAGACCGCACTGGATGCAGTAACGCGCCGGTTTTTCGCCCGGGAAGTACTCGGCGTAGACGGTGTTGATGGCGGCGTAATCGCTCCAGTCGCGTAGCATGATCATGTTGAAGGTGACATCGTCCATGGTGCCGCCGGCTTCCTCGACCACACCCTTGATGGTTTCCAGCACGTGGCGGGTTTGCGCGGCGGCATCGCCGACGTGCACCACGTTGTTGTCCTTGTCGAAGGGCAGGGTGCCGGAGACATAGAGAATGCCATCGGCCATCGAGCCCGGAACGTAGGGGGCCAGCGGTTTGCCGGTGCCGGCGGGGAGTACGGTTTGCTTGCTCATGCGGATGCTCCTTGGGTAACGGGCTTGGTCAGTGCAGTGCAGAAGTCATCGACGCTGCTGACCCAGCCAAAGAAGGTTTCGATGTTGTACAGCGAGGCCTGCTGGACGAATTCCGGGCCGGCCTGATGGGTGGCGTCGGCCAGCACCACGCCGAAGTATTCGAGGAAGAACCCGTCGCGCAGGGTGGATTCCACGCAGACGTTGGTGGCGATGCCGGTGAACACCAGATTGCGGATGCCGCGGGCCCGCAGCAGGCTGTCGAAAGCGGTGTTGAAGAAGCCGCTGTAGCGCGGTTTCGGCACCACTAGGTCGCCCGGCTGCGGTTGCAGGGCGTCGACCAGATCGTAGTCCCAGGTGCCCTTGGCCAGCAGCTTGCCCTGCAGTTCCGGGTTTTTGCGCATGGTCTTCAGCGCGTTGGATTTGTGCCAGTTCGGCGAGCCGGGGCCACCGGCCTCGGCGTACTCGCTGTCCCAGCCGTTCTGGAAAAAGATCACCTGCACGCCAGCGGCGCGGGCCGCTTCGATGGCGCGGGCGATCTGTTCGATCACCGGCCCGGTGCTGGAAACATCAAAGCCGGCCAGATCCAGATAGCCGCCCTTGGTCGAGTAGGCGTTCTGCATGTCGACCACGATCAGCGCGGTCTCGCCGCTGTTGATCGCCAGCGACTCGGGGCGCGCGGGCAGAATCACATCGGTCGGGTTATTGCGTACCGGTGCATGACCGACAACAGGTTTGGTCAGGCTGTTCATCACGCGCTCTCCAGCAGCTCGTTAACGTGTTGGCGGCTCTTCATTAGTGGCTGGATCCGGGTACCGAAGTCTTCGATGCCCTTGACGAAGTCGTCGAAGGTCAGCATCACGCCGCTGTTGCCGGGCACGGTGGCGACTTCGTCGAGCATGCGCGCAATGCTCTCGTAGGAGCCCACCAGGGTGCCCATGTTGATGTTCACGGCGGAGGTCGGGTCGGCCATCTGGCGGATGTTGGTGTCGCCCTTGGACTTGGTGTCGGCGGCGCCCTGTTCGCCGAGCCAGGCGATGGCTTCGTGGTCGGCGCCGTCCTTGTAATGCTCCCAGCGGGCGCGGGCGGCTTCGTCGGTTTCATCGGCGATGATCATGAACAGCGCGCAGGAGGTGACGTCGCGGCCGCTTTCTGCGGTGGCCTTGACCAGTCGTTCGACGGTCGGGGCGAAGGCGGTCGGCGTGTTGACGCCCTTGCCGAAGCAGAAGTTGTAGTCGGCGTACTTGGCGGTGAAGGCCATGCCGGCTTCGCTCTGCCCGGCGCAGATGACTTTCATGTCGGCCTGGGGTTTGGGGCTGACGCGGCAGTCGTCCATCTGGAAGTGTTCGCCCTTGAAGTCGCTGCGACCGGTGGTCCACAGGTCGCGCAGTACGGTGGCGTACTCACCGAGATAGTCGTAGCGGTTGGCGAAGAACTCATCACCCGGCCACAGGCCCATCTGGCTGTACTCCGGCTTCTGCCAGCCGGTCACCAGGTTGACGCCGAAGCGGCCGTTGGAGATCGAGTCGATGGTCGAGGCCATGCGCGCAACGATGGCCGGTGGCAGGGTCAGGGTGGCGGCGGTGGCGAACAGCTGGATGCGCTCGGTCACGGCGGCCAGGCCGGCCATCAGGGTGAAGGACTCGAGGTTGTGTTCCCAGAACTCGGTCTCGCCGCCGAAGCCGCGCAGCTTGATCATCGACAGGGCGAATTCGAAGCCGTAATGCTCGGCGCGTTGCACGATGGCTTTGTTCAGGTCGAAGGTCGGCATGTACTGCGGCGCGTTCTTGGAGATCAGCCAGCCGTTGTTACCGATCGGGATGAAGATACCTACATTCATTGGATTGCACTCCATAGTCCATTTGTTCGGAAGGTCGGCATGTGCGGCCGGCCGCTGAACAGCTGAAAAGCACAATCCAGGCCATGTTTTTTTTGTTGATTTAAATCAATGGCTTGCGTGGTTTGACTGGTTTAAGGTAGACCATTTAGTCCGAATTAGAGCACTTGGTTTGTGCATGCCGATTCGCTTTGGGGCCCATTTTGGGGCTTGAGTTGTCTGCTATCCCCAAGGGTAGAATGCGGGCGTTAAAAGAAGAGGCATACCTCCCAGTGAGCAAACAGATACAGCGTCCCGCAACACCTGCCAAGAAGCCCAAGGCGCGGACTCGGGTGCCCAGTGAGGCCACGCTGAATCGGCGCAAGCGGCTGATGGAAACCAAGCGCAGCGCCATCATGGAAGCGGCGCTGGATGTGTTTTCCCGTTACGGCTTGCATGGCACCAGTCTTGATCAGGTGGCCAGCCAGGCCGACGTGTCCAAGACCAACCTGCTGTATTACTTTGCTTCCAAGGAAGATCTGTACATCAATGTGCTGCGTCAGTTGATGGATGTCTGGCTCAGCCCGCTCAAGGCGTTCACTGTCGAACAGGATCCGTCCGAGGCGATTGGTGACTACCTGCGCGTAAAGCTGGAGTTGTCGCGAGATCATCCGGCCGAGTCGCGGCTGTTCTGTCTGGAGGTCATTCAGGGGGCGCCGCTGTTGTTGGGCGAGCTGCAGGGCCCGTTGCGTGATATCGTCGAATCCAAGGTCAGCGTCATCAATGCCTGGATCGAGGCCGGTAAGTTGGCACCGATCGAGCCGCACCATCTGATCTTTTCGCTCTGGGCGATGACCCAGCATTACGCCGACTTTCGTACCCAGGTTGAGGCCGTTTCTGGTCGTACCCTGGAAGATCCGGCCTTCTTTGCCGAGACGCTGGACAATCTCAAGGCACTGGTTTTGCAGGGCGTCTGTCCGCGCTCTTGATGCAGATCAATATCTCCGCCCCTTTTTTGGGCTAGACGCACAAACCGAGTGCTCTAGATCAGACCGTTTGTTCCAAAACAAGCGGTCACTTTTCATTATCTATTTGTTTTTTAAGTAGAAACGCTTTTTGGCATAGTTGCTGCAACCGTCTCCGCTGATTGGAAAATGGCGCGTCGAACACTCCTCGCGTCGCTTCTTCTGCCCAGCGCTCCCGCTGAGCTCCATTTGGAGGAAACGGTTGTATGACGCTTCAATACGTTCCCATCATCGATCTTGGACCCTATTTCAGCGGCACCGCCGAGGGCAAGGCTGAGGTGGCCAGAGCGGTCAACCAGGCCTGTCGCGACATCGGCTTTCTGGTCATTACCGAGCATCAGATTCCCAGGGAACTGATCGAGCGGGTCTATGCCCTGACCTCGCAGTTCTTTGATCTGCCGATGGCAGAAAAGCGCAAGGCAAACCGCCCGCGTCCCGACATGGTGCGCGGTTACAGCGCAGTCGCCGAGGAAAGCCTGTCCTATTCGATGGAAGAGGCGGCGCCGGGCGACCTCAAGGAATCCTTCTTGATCGGCCCGAGCAACGTACCGGCCGAGCCCTACTATTCCGAAGCCATGGCCGGTCCGCACTTTGCGCCTAACGTCTGGCCGTCCGACCTGCCCGGTTTTCAGCAGGCCTACACCGAATACTTTGAAGCCATGGGCGATCTGGCCCGTTCGCTGATGCGCATCTTTGCGCTGGCGCTGGAGCTGCCGGAGACCTTCTTCGACGACAAGATCGACAAGCACATCAGCATGTTCCGCAGCCTGCGTTACCCGCACCTGAAGGAGGGTATCGAGGAAGGTCAGCTGCGCGCCGGTGCGCATACCGATTACGGCAGCCTGACCATCGTCAAACCCGACGGCGCGCTGGGTGGCCTGCAGGTCTGCAACCGCGACGGCGAATGGGTCGATGTGCCCTATGTGGAAGACGGCTTCGTGGTCAACATCGGTGACCTGATGATGCAGTGGACCAACGACCAGTGGATCTCGACCCTGCACCGCGTGATCAACCCGCCGGAAGATGCTGCGGGCGATCAGCAACGCCAGTCGCTGGTGTTCTTCCATCAGCCCAACTACGACGTGATGGTCGAATGCCTGCCAAGCTGCCTGGCCAAGGGCGAGACGCCGCGGTATGCACCGGTCAGCTCCGGCGATCACCTCAAGTCCAAGTTCGTCCGGCAGACGACCTTTGGCGGCAGCAAGGTGGCCTGAGATGAGCAAACTTTCCTACGTCAACGTATTCGCCCGCGACATCGAAGCGCTCAGCGGGTTCTACCAGCGGGTGTTCGACTTTCCGGAAGTGGAGGCGATTCGCTCGCCGATCTTCGTCGGCCTGGATGCCGGCACCTGCTGTATCGGCTTCAACGCGCCGGATGCCTACGAGCTGCTGCATCTGGCCGAGTATTCCGACACTGCTGGCTGCAAGTTTCTGCTCAACATCGACGTCGACAGCCCCGCCGAGGTCGACCGCATGGTGCCGATCGCCGTCGAAGCGGGCGCCACCCTGATCAAGCCGCCGTATACCACCTATTACAACTGGTATCAGGCGGTGCTGATGGATCCGGAAGGCAACGTGTTCCGTATCAACCACATGATGTAGTCACACCACCTGATCGCAAGAAGGACTTTGGCAATGAAAAAACTGATTGCGGGCGCCGTATGCGCCCTGGCCACCTGCGGCCTGCCGACCCTGGCTGCTGCCGAGGAAGGCGGTTTTACCCTGACCGGCCCGGCGAAGATCGCCATGCTCTACATCAGCCCGCGCAATGACGGCGGCTGGACCCAGGCGTTCGACGAGGCGCGTCAGCGTCTGGAAGGCGAGATTGGCCAGAAGATTCAGTACGTGGAAAGCGTGCCGGAAACCGCCTCGGCGATTAAACCGACCGTTGAACGGCTGATTCAGCGTGGTGCCAACATCATCATCGGTACCGCCTTTGGTTACTCCGACACCTTCAAGGAACTGGCCGACAAGTACCCGGAAGTGGCCTTCCTGAATGGCTCCGGCACCACCAACTCGCACAACCTGGAGTCCTTCTACGGTCGTACCTACGAGAGCCAGTACCTGTGCGGCATGGCCGCGGGTGCCGCTTCTGAAACCGGCAAGCTGGGCTTTGTAGCGGCCAACCCCTTCGGTCAGGTGAACTGGACCGTCAACGCCTTCGCCATGGGCGCGCAGCAGATGAATCCGGATGCGACCGTCACCGTCATCTACACCGGCGCCTGGAACGACCCGGTCAAGGAGCGTGCTGCCGCCACCGCACTGATCGACCAGGGCGCTGACGTTATCGGCCAGCACGTGGACAGCCCGACCCCGCAGATCGTTGCCCAGGAGCGCGGCGTCTATGGCACCGGTCACCACCGTGACATGAGCGAGTTCGCCCCCGAAGCCACTGTCTGTTCCTCGGTCTGGGTCTGGGATCGCTTCCTGGCACCGGAGCTGAAGAAGATCATGGCGGGCAATTGGGTACCGGCTGAGCACGGTGCGCTGCTGTCGATGGAGCAGGGCGGTACCGATGTTTCCTGCTGCGGCAAGGGTATCGATGAAGAAGAGAAAGCCAAGATCATGGCTGCCCGTGAAGAGTTGCTGAACGGCGAGAAACTGATCTACGCCGGCCCGATCTCTGACCGTGACGGCAACGTCAAAGCGGCGGAAGGTGAAGCGCTGTCCGACGGTGAGCTGTGGTCCATGGACTGGTTCGTCAAGGGAGTGATTACCCAGCAATGAGTAACCCGAACGCGATCCGGCTGGACAGCGTAAGCAAGTCGTTTGACGGCTTCAAGGCGCTGTCCGAGGCCTCCTTCACCGCACGCTGGGGCGAAGTGCATGCCCTGCTGGGCGAGAACGGAGCGGGCAAGTCGTCCCTGATGAACATTGCCGCAGGGCTCTATGCGCCGGAAACCGGATCGCTGTTCATCGACGACAACCCGGTTCGTCTGAAGGGGCCGCTCGATGCTGCCGCACAGGGCATCGGCATGGTTCACCAGCATTTCAAGCTGGTGAAACCCTTCACCGTGGCAGAGAACATTCTGCTCGGTCTTCGTCACCTGCAGGCCGGTACCTACCGGCAGCGGCTGGCGCAGACCGCCGAGCAGATCACCGCCATGGCCGCCAGCCTGGGGTTCAGCATCGAACCCCACGCGCGGGTGGATCAACTGTCGGTAGCCGAGCAGCAACGGGTCGAGATTCTCAAGGTGCTGCTGGCCGGTGCCCGCATTCTGATTCTCGATGAACCCACCGCGGTATTGACCGATGCGGAAGCAGAAAACCTGCTGACCACGGTCCAGCATTTCGCGCATCAGGAAGGTGCTGCCGTCATCCTGGTGACCCACAAAATGAATGATGTCATGCGCTACGCCGATCAGGTGACGGTGATGCGCACAGGCTCAACGGTTGCCAGCCTCAAGCCGCAGACCGTGTCGGTCGGTGAGCTGGTCAAACTGACCGTTGGCGACGCGCCGACTCCACCGCAGATTCCGTCCAGCCGAGACGCGGGCGAGGTCAGGCTGGCGGTGCGTGATCTGCGCTCCAGTGGCGATGCGCCGGCGCTGCGCGGCGTCAATCTGGAGCTGCGTGCCGGTGAGATTTACGGCATCGCCGGGGTTGGTGGCAATGGCCAGAGTGAACTGGCCGGCGCGCTGATGGGCCTGCCCGAGCCGGTGTCCGGCGAGATGGAGCTGGTCGGGGAAGGCGATCTCAACAGCCTCAGTGCGGCCCGTCGCCGCGAGCTGGGCATCGCCTGCATCCCGGCCGACCGCTACAGCTCGGCGCTCGCCGCGCCGCTGTCGATCAGCGACAACTTTGCCATGGGCGATGTACACAGCGGCCGCTACGGGCCGTTCTGGTTTCTGCGCCGCAAGCGGATTGAGGCCGACACTGCCGCCGCGGTCGCCGAGTTTGATGTGCAGGGCGTGCGCTCGCTGCAGCAGAAGGCGGCGCTGCTGTCGGGCGGCAACGCGCAGAAGCTGGTGATTGCCCGCGAGTTTGCCCGCATCCCGCAACTGGTCATCGTGCACAGCCCCAGCCGCGGGCTGGATGTGCGCGCCACCCTGGCAGTGCACGAACGGCTGCGCAGCGCGCGTGATGCCGGCGCTGCGGTGTTGCTGATCAGTGAAGACCTGGACGAAGTGATGGCGCTGGCAGACCGCATTGGCGTGATGTCGGCAGGACGTATCATCGGCGAGTTTGCCCAGCCGGCGGACCGCCAGGCAATCGGGCAGGCCATGGTGAATCATGTTTGATACAACGAATTTTCAACCGCTGCTGGCGCGCCGGTACACCCTTGAAGTACGCCAGCAGATGGCCTGGTACTGGCAGGCGCAGGTCATCGCGCTGGCGTTGCTGGTCGGCATGCTGATCTCGGCGGCGATTCTGGTCAGCGCCGGGGTGCCCGCCGGTGAGCTGCTCAATGAGTTTGTCATCCTCACCCTGTTCGACAGCCAGAGTCTGCGCGCGGTGTTGTTTCAGGCCGCGCCGCTGATCATGGTCGGTCTGGCCGGCTGCCTTGCGTTTCGTGCGCGGTTCTGGAATCTGGGGTTGGAAGGCCAGATGATCTGGGGCGCGATTGGCGCGACCGCAATCTCGCTGTTCGAGATCGGACCGCCGTCGCTGCGCCTGCCGCTGATGATGGTCTGCGCCATGGCCTGCGGCCTGCTCTGGGCGCTGGCGCCGGTGCTGCTCAAGCTGCACCTGAAGGTCAACGAGATCATTTCCACGCTGATGCTCAACTACATTGCGATCAACTTCCTGCTGCATCTGGTCTACGGCAGCTGGAAGGACCCGCGTGACTCTTTCCCCTATTCGCCGCAGTACAAGGTATTCGAGCGTCTGCCCGAGCTGTTCGATGGCGTCAGTCTGGCGGTGGTGCTGGCGCTGGTGGTCGCGCTGTTCGTGCTCTGGTTCACCGGCATCTCACGCGCTGGCCTGTACCTGCGCTTTGTCGACAGCAGCCCGGGCGTGGCCCGCGCAGTCGGTGTGCCGGTCAAGCGGGTAATCCTCGGTACCGTTCTGCTGTCGGGCGCGCTGGCAGGTCTGGCCGGGCTGATGATTACCGCCGGGCAGGAAGGGCGGCTGACCCATTCCTTCTACGCCGGCTATGGCTTTTCCGGGATTCTGATCGCCTTTCTGGCGCGCAATCAGCCGATTGCCGCGACCGTGGTAGCGGTGCTGGTAGCGACCCTGTTTGTCGCCGGGCGCAGTCTGCAGGTGTTCTATCAGATTCCGTTCTCGATGGTGCAGTTGATCCAGGCGATTCTGGTGATCTGCGTGGCGTCTTCGGAGTTCTTTATCCGCCACCGTATTCGCCGCATTCAGGGAGGGCAGGTCTGATGGACATGATTGCAAGCTGGATCGGCAACATTCCCGACTTTGCCGTGCCCTTTGCGCTGGCGGCGCTCGGGTTGATCGTGATCGAACGCTCCGGGGTGCTGGCACTGGGTGCTGAGGGCTTGATGCTGGTGGGTGCGCTGGCAGGAATCGGCGCGTCACTGATGACCGGCGGCGCAACCGTCTGGGCATTGATTCTGGCGATGTGCGCGGCCGGGGTTGTCTCGCTGCTGTTTGCCCTGATGGTTCTGGTGATGCGCATCAATCAGGTGATCGCGGGCCTTGCGCTGGTGTTCTTCTGTCAGGGCCTGACCGGCTTGCTCGGCACCCTGCTGGACTGGACCAACAAACCGGTCGCCGGGCTGCAATCACTGTCGCTCTGGCCATTCTCGGAGCTGCCGGTGGTCGGCAAGCTGTTTGTGCAGAACCCGCTGGTATTCGTTACACCGCTGATCTTCGTCGTGGTGGTACTGGTGCTCAACCGCAGCGTGCTCGGCCTGCGCCTGCGCGCGGTCGGCGAGAACCCGCAGGCGGCGGATGCCGCCGGTATTCCGGTACTGGGCTATCGCTGCGCCGCCATTGTTGCCGGCTCCATGCTGATCGGTCTGGCCGGTGCCTATATTTCGGTGCTGAGCACCAAGATGTGGATCGCCGACATGGTTGGCGGGCGCGGCTGGATTGCCGTGGCGCTGGTGATTTTTGCCCGCTGGTCGCCGTGGAAGGCGCTGGCCGGTGCCGTGCTGTTTGGCTGTATCGAGGCGCTGATTCCGCAGATGGCCGCCTCCGGTATTCGCCTGCCGCAGTACTTCGTATTCATGACCCCCTACGCCGTCACCCTCGGGGTGATGATCTGGGTAGCCCTGGCCAGCCGCGACAGCAGCAGCCAGCCCGGGGCGTTGGGGGAGCCTTTTATTCGAGAAGAACGCCGCTAGCCGCGTTGAAAGCTGGCTGCGTGGCCAGCGCGGCGTTAAGCGTCGGTTCAACATGCTCATTTACTGTTCGTAAACTGCGCTGTTTCGCCGACTCTTGCCTTGCGCTGACGGCCTCGCCGACGCTTTCCACTGTGGCTAGTGATCTCATTAAGAACAGGATATACCCATGCAAGGTGCAGTATTGATTACCGGCGCAACCTCCGGGTTTGGCGCCGCCAGCGCGCGCTGTCTGGCGCGGCAGGGCTGGCCGCTGATTCTCTGTGGTCGCCGTCTGGAGCGGCTGCAGGCGCTGGCCGATGAACTCAGCGAGCTGACCAGCGTTCTGCCGCTGCAGCTGGACGTACGCGATGCCATCGCCGTGCAGCGGGCCATCGATGAGCTGCCGGAGCTGTTCTCCGGCATTCAGGTGCTGGTCAACAACGCCGGGCTGGCACTGGCGCCGGGCCCGGCACAGGCGGTCGAGCTGAGCGACCTGCACACCATGATCGACACCAACATCACCGGGCTGGTCAACGTCACCCACGCGGTGTTACCGCGGCTCATCGCCTGGGGCAGCGGCGCGACCATCATCAACATCGGCTCCACCGCCGCCGGCAACCCGTATCCGGGCAGCCACGTCTACGGTGCCAGCAAGGCCTTTGTACAGCAGTTTTCCTACAACCTGCGCTGCGACCTGCAGGGCACCGGCGTGCGGGTCACCGACCTGGCGCCCGGCATTGCCGAGACCGAGTTCAGCCTGGTGCGCAACGCCGGGGACTCGGGTGCCGCGGACAAGGTCTATCAGGGCACGGTGCCGCTCACCGCCGACGATGTAGCCGCACAGGTGGGCTACATCGCCGCGCTGCCGGCGCACATGAACATCAACCGGCTGGAAGTGGTGCCGGTGCGTCAGGCCTGGGGGCCTTACGCGATTCACCGGGATCAGCTTACCGAGTCGGTCTGAGCGCTGTTCACAAAGTCCACCACCCGCTGCAGCGCCGCATCGGCGCTGTGCAGCAGCCCGGCATGGGCCTGAAATACATGCCACAGGTCTTCGTAGCGCTCCAGCCGTACGGCAACGTCGGCTGCGCGCGCGGCTTCGGCCAGCCGCAGGCTGTCGTTCAGCAGCACCTCGTCTTCACCGACCTGCAGCAGCAATGGCGGCAGGCCCTTGAGCTGGCCGAACAGCGGCGACACCATCGGGTCGGCGCGGTCCAGCCCGGCCGGGCAGTAGGCGTCGCGAGCGCTGTCTAGCCAGGACGGATGCAGCAGTGGATCGCCGGCCGCAGGCGCGTGCAGCTGTTCGGCGGTCATGTCGGTGACCGGTGAAAAGCAGACCAGCGAGGCCGGCAGCGGCAGCTTGAGCGCGGCCAGTTTCTGCGCGGTCACCAGTACCAGGTTGCCGCCCGCCGAATCGCCGATCAGGGTGATCTGCGCGGGCGCATAGCCTCGCTGCAGCAGGGCCTGATAGGCGGCGACCGCATCGTCACAGGCCGCCGGTGCCGGGTGCGCCGGCGCCAGTCGGTAATCGAGTGCGCAGACATCAAACTGACCACGGCTGGCGAGCGCCGAGCAGATGCCGCGGTGGGTCTGCGGGGAGCCGATGACGAAGGCGCCGCCATGCAGGTACAGCAGCACGCGGCCGTTGCCGCCAGCGGCCGGGCGGTGCCACATACAGGGCCGTCCGGCGATCTGCTCGGTGCTGCGGGTCACGCCTCTGGCCAGCGGCATGCCGAGGGTCAGCAGGCGCAGCACCAGTGCCTGCACGGCAAAGGGCACGGGCGGACGGATCAAACCCCGGAACAGCAGTTTCAGCATGCCGCGCAGCAGGGCGCGCAGGCCGGGTTGGCCCGGGTTGCGATACAGCTCATCAACGTACCTGGACATAATCGCTCCATGTCGGTTTGCGGGTCATGTATCGATAGGTGAAGGTAAAGCCGGGCCAGTTGACGGTCTGCTTGCCGTCGGCGGTCAGGTACCAGCTCTGGCAGCCCCGGGCCCAGACCGTGCCGCGGGCATCGTCTTGCAGCTGGCGGTTGTAGCGCGCCTGTACCTTGGGCTGCAGATCAAGGTAACGCAGACCACGGTCGCGCAGGGCCTTCACGCAGGCAACGACGTAGCGGAACTGGCTTTCCAGCATGTAGATGATCGAGTTGTGGCCGAGGTTGGTGTTCGGCCCGTAGAGCACATACAGATTGGGGAAGCCGGCGACCGAGATGCCCTTGTAGGCTTCTGCGCCGTCGCGCCAGGCGTCGTTCAGGTCTTTGCCGTCCAGCCCGCTGATGCGGATCGGCGCGAGGAACTCGGTGGCGGCAAAGCCGGTGCCGTAGATCAGCACGTCGGCCGGATGCAGGGTGCCGTCGTTGGTGACGACGCCTTCCGGGACAATTTTCTCGATGCCGTCACTGACGATGTTGACGTGCTTTTGATCCAGCGCCGGGTAGTAGTTGTTGCTGATCAGGATGCGCTTGCAGCCCATCGGGTAGCCCGGGGTCAGTGCGGCGCGCTTGGCGGGATCGCTGACCTGACGGTTCAGATGACGCTTGGCGGCCCGTTCACTGCTTTTGACCAGTGCCGGGAAATGCACGAAAGCCAGCGCGCGGACTTCGTGGGTCAGGTACTGCCATGCACGATCCAGCTGATGAAGCAGCGGCAGGCGACTCAGCCAGCGTCGGCGCGAATCGCTGTACTCGCAATCATCCTTGGGCAGCACCCAGGCGGCGTTGCGCTGGTACAGGTCAAGCTGGGCCACCTCGGGCACGATCTGCGGCACGAACTGGATCGCCGAGGCGCCGGTGCCGATGACCGCGACCCGCTTGCCCTTCAGATCAACGTCGTGCTGCCACTCGGCCGAGTGAAAGGCCGGGCCGGCAAAGCTGCCGAGCCCGTCGATGTTCGGCATCAGCGGGCGGTTGAGCTGGCCGGTGGCGGCAATCAGGTTGCGTGCGACCAGGGTTTCTCCGCTGGCGGTAGTGACCTGCCAGCAGCCGCTGTCGGCATCGAAGCGGGCGTCGCGGACGTCGCAATTGAGGCGAATGCGTTGGCGCAGGTGGTATTTGTCGGCGCAGTGGCGGATGTAGGCGTGAATTTCGTCCTGGCGGGCGTACTTGTGCGGCCAGTTGGTGCGCGGCTCAAACGAGTAGGAATACAGGTGCGAAGGTACGTCGCAGCCCGAACCCGGATAGTGGTTGTCGCGCCAGGTTCCGCCGATGTCGGCGGCCTTCTCCAGCAGCAGAAAGTTGCTGATGCCGGCGCGGTCGAGCTGGATGGCCATGCCTATGCCGCCAAACCCGCTGCCGATGATGATGGCGTCGAGTGGTGCGGCAGGTGAGCGTGTTTTTGTCATTGTGTGCTTCCTCCTGTTGTCAGCATATTAGGTGTTGCCTGTCGGCGCGGGTATGGCATAGTCGGTCAAAAAATTGTGAGTTTCGGACACACCATGACCGCTACTGCTCCTCCCTGGCCGCGCCTGCGCAACATCGGTAGCGTGCAACTGATGACCCAACTGGGTACCGAGCTGGGCCTGACCGTACCGCAGTGCCTGCAGGGCACCGGGCTGGATGTGATGGCGCTGGCCGATGGTCAGGCCGAGGTCACCGCGGATCAGGAGCTGCAGGTGGTCGGCAATCTGCTCGCCAACCTGCCTGATCAGCCGCTGCTCGGTCTGCTGGCCGGGCGCCGTTATCAACTGAGTCGCTACGGCATCTGGGGGTATGCGTTGCTCAGCAGTGCGTCGCTGGGCGAGGCGCTGGAAATGGGCCTGCGCTACCTTGATCTGACCTTTGCCTTCTGCCGCATCCAGGCCCGCGAGGACGCCGTTCGGCGATGGCTGGTCATTGATGATCGCTGGATCGAACCGCGCCTGCGGTCCTTTCTGCTGCTGCGTGACAGCTCTGCCATTACCCGTATCCACAGGGAGCTGACCGGGCTGCGGCAGCCGTTCAAATCGGTCCGGCTGACGCTGCCCGCGCCGCCGGATGCACTGATAAGTGCCTACACCGAGGCCTATGGCTGCGCCCCGCAGTTCGATGCCGCGGAAACCCTGCTGGAACTGGACCCGGTACTGCTGGCCCGCGGTTTGCCCGGCGATAACCCGGCGATTCGGCAGGCCTGCGAGCAGCAGTGTCGGCAGTTGCTGCAGCGCTATCGGGCACGTGATGGACTGGCAGGTCGGGTGCGCGAATTGCTGCTGGAGGGCGGCAGCGCTCTGCCGGACATGACCTCGGTCGCAGCGCGGCTGCACCTGACCGAGCGCACGCTGCGCCGCCGCCTTGGCCAGGAGCAGACCGGTTTCCGCCAACTGCAGGAGGAAACCCGCGAGGCGCTGGCCGAGGAATTGCTGCGCCTGCCGGGCCTGTCGCTCGACGAGGTCGCCCAGCGTCTGGGTTACGGCGAGGTGTCCAATTTCGTGCATGCCTTCCGGCGCTGGAAGGGGATGACGCCGAAGCAGTTCATGCGCAGCCGGCAGGGCTGATCCATCACGTTGGTAAATGGGTAACCATTCGGTCAGTTAAGCTCTGCGCGCGCGGTGGGCCGGGCAGAGTATCTTTGCTGCCGGACCTTTCACGAACATACCGAGGAGAATGCCCGTGGCCGATCTGGACGTATTTCGCCAGCAGACCCGTGCCTGGCTGGAAGAAAACTGCCCGCAGAGCATGCGCACACCGCAACGCTCGGATAACGATGCCTGTTGGGGCGGACGCAACTTCACCTTTGCCAGCGAAGACCAGAAACTCTGGCTCGAACGCATGGCCGCACGCGGCTGGACCGCACCCGACTGGCCAACCGAGTATGGTGGCGGTGGCCTCAGTCAGCAGGAGCACAAGGTGCTGCGTGAAGAGATGGCGCGCATCAATGCGCGCCCGCCGCTGTCGAGTTTCGGTGTCTGGATGATCGGCCCGGCGATTCTCAAGTTCGGCTCCGAAGAACTCAAGCGTCAGCATCTGCCGCCGATTGTCCGCGGTGAAATCCGCTGGTGTCAGGGCTACAGCGAGCCGGGTGCCGGCTCCGACCTGGCCGGTCTGCAGACCCGTGCCGAAGACCACGGTGACCACTTTATCGTCAACGGCCAGAAGATCTGGACCTCCTACGCCGACAAGGCCGACTGGATGTTCTGTCTGGTGCGTACCAATCCGGATGCCAAGAAGCAGCTGGGTATCAGTCTGGTGCTGTTCGACATGACTACCCCCGGTGTCAGCACCCGGCCGATCAAGCTGATTTCCGGCAGCTCCCCATTCTGCGAAACCTTCCTCGACAATGTGCGGGTAGAAAAAAGCCAGGTCGTGGGCGAGATCAACGCCGGCTGGACCATCGCCAAGTATCTGCTGACCCACGAGCGGGAAATGATTGGCGGCATGGGCCGCACCGCCGCAGGTCAGAAGACCCTGCCGCAGATTGCGGTGGATGCTGTTGGGCTGGAAGACGGCAAGCTGGCCGATGGCATGCTGCGTGGCGAGCTGGCGACATGGGATCTGGATGCGGCTGCCTTTGCGCTGACCGCCGAGCGGGTGCTGGATGAAGCCAAGGCCGGTCAGGGCGTGGGCGCGGCCTCGGCCATGCTCAAGTACTACGGCACCGAGCTGAACAAGCGTCGGCAGGAACTGATGGTCGCCCTGCATGGCAGTGACGGCCTGGTCTGGGAAGGCGAGGCGTCTCGCGAGGGAGCCATTGCCCGCACCTGGCTGCGCTCCAAGGGCAATTCGATCGAGGGCGGGACCACAGAGGTTCAGCTCAACGTCATCGCTCGCAACATTCTCGGCCTTCAGTGAGGGGACAGCATCATGGCAGCTTTGGTACTTAACGAAGAACAACAGATGCTCAAGGACGCGGCCAAGCGTTTTCTGAGCGAGAGCGCTCCGGTCAGCCAGCTGCGTGCGCTGCGCGACAGCCGCGACGAAACCGGCTTCTCCCGCGAGCTGTGGCAGAGCATGGTCGAGATGGGCTTTGTCGGCACCCTGATCCCCGAAGCCCTCGGCGGTGCCCAGTTTGGCTACGTCGGCATGGGCCAGGTCAGCGAGCAGGCTGGTCGCAACCTGAGTGCTTCCCCCTTGATCTCGACCGCCATTGGCGGTGTGGCCGCGCTGCTGCTGGCCGGCTCCAGCGAACAGCAGCAGGCGCTGCTGCCGCAGGTCGCCGAGGGCAGCCTGCTGCTGGCGCTGGCGGTTGATGAAGCGCCGCGTCACGCGCCGAATCGGGTAGCAACCCGGTTGCAGGAAACTGATGGCGGGTATCTGCTCAATGGCCGCAAGACCTTCGTGGTCGACGGCCATGTTGCCGACAAGCTGATCGTCTCCGCCCGCAGCGCGGGTGCCGAAGCCGACCAGGCGGGCATCAGCCTGTTGCTGGTGGATCGCAACGCGCCGGGCGTCAGTGTCGAGCGCACCATCATGGCCGACAGCCGCAATGCGGCGATCGTCAGCTTTGACAATGTGACGGTCTCCTCTGGTGATCTGTTGGGTGAAGCGGGCAATGCGTGGGCTGCGCTGGAACTGACCCTGGATGTGGTCAACGCTCAGCTGGCCGGCGAACTGCTGGGCCTGTCGCTGGAGGTGTTCGAGCGCACCGTTGCCTATCTGCAGGAGCGCAAGCAGTTCGGGGTAACCCTGAGCACCTTCCAGGCGCTGCAGCATCGTTGCGCGCATCTGTTCAGCGAGCTGGAGCTGGTCAAGTCGGCGGTGCTGAAGGCGCAGATGGCGCTGGATGCCGGTGACGCCGAGGCAGCGCAGTGGGTCAGTCTGGCCAAGGCCAAGGCCTGCGAAGTGGCCGAGTTGGCGACCAACGAAGCGGTGCAGATGCACGGCGGCATGGGCATGACCGACGAGTTTGATATCGGCCTGTTCATGAAGCGCGCGCGCAGTGTGCAGACGCTGTTCGGCGACTACCGCTACCACGCCAACCGCTTTGCGGCGCTGCGGGGGTATTGAGTGGGAGGGCCGTATATGGTCTCCTCCCTCATTGCAAGGCATCAGTTTTTGACGGCAAGAGCAGGTTGTCTGTCGTATATCCGGCCTCAGTGTGCAGCACAGTGCTGCGGGCCTCGATGAGCAGTCGCCACGTATCGTCCTTATCGAGCTC
>NZ_JBSXON010000040.1:0-66191 GCF_056859475.1 Halopseudomonas sp. L-58 | reverse complement strand
CGTCTTTCGAACAACCCTTTCGAGGTGGCGCATTCTACGCCATCTCGCCGAACTGTCAAGCTTCATTTTAAAGCTAACTTATTGATTAATAAGCGCTTTAAGCGAAGCATCCTGCCCGACGAGGAGGCGAATTATAGGCCCATCAGATTTGGCGTCAAGGCTTTTTCAGAAGAATTTTGGCAAACCGTTTTTTACCGGCCTGACACACGTACTCTTCACCCAGCGCAAGCACACAGGAGTGGTCGACCACTTCGCCGTTAACCTTCACCGAGCCGGCAGAAAGCAAATCACGCGCAGCAGCAGCATTCTTCGCCATACCGGCCCGATTGATAACTGCGGAAATCGGCAGGTCAGCCTCCGCCTCAATAACCACTTCTGGAATATCTGCCGGCAGCTCGCCATCCTTCAGACGATTGCCTGCTGAGCGGTGAGCATTGGCCGCGGCCTCTTCCCCATGAAATCGAGCAACCAACTCTTCGGCAAGCTTGATCTTGATGTCGCGCGGATTGGCACCAGCAGCGACGTCCGATTTGAACTGATCAATCTCCGCCATACTGCGGAAGCTGAGCAGCTCAAAGTAGCGCCACATAATACTGTCCGGCATTGAAACCAGCTTGTTGTACATCTCACCAGGCGCGTCGCTGATGCCTATATAGTTATTCAGCGACTTGGACATCTTCTTCACGCCATCCAAGCCCTCCAGAATCGGCATGGTGAGAATGACCTGAGGCTCCTGCCCATACTGCCGTTGCAGCTCACGCCCCATCAGCAGATTAAACTTCTGGTCGGTACCACCCAGCTCGACATCCGCCTCCATTGCAACAGAGTCGTAGCCCTGCACCAATGGATACAGGAATTCATGGATTGCGATCGACTGACCACCCTTGTAACGCTTGTCGAAGTCATCGCGCTCCAGCATCCGAGCGACGGTGTACTTGCCCGCCAACTGAATCATGTCAGCGGAGGTCATCTTGTCCATCCAGGTCGAATTGAACATGACCACCGTCTTGGCAGGATCCAGAATCTTGAAAACCTGCTCTTTATAAGTCTCGGCGTTGGCAGCCACCTGTTCACGAGTCAGCGGTTGGCGCGTGACGTTCTTGCCGGTCGGATCGCCGATCATGCCGGTGAAGTCACCAATGAGAAACAAAACCTGATGACCAAGGTCCTGAAACTGTCGCAGCTTGTTGATAAGCACGGTGTGACCGAGGTGAAGGTCAGGTGCGGTCGGATCAAAACCCGCCTTGATTCGCAGTGGCTTACCGCGCTCCAGCTTGGCGCGCAACTCGCCCTCAACCAGAATTTCATCGGCGCCGCGCTTGATCAGCGCCAACTGCTCGTCAACCGGCTTCATAGCTGCAGTTTTCCTGTGAGTGTCAGTGGGTGGTGTTTTCAGGGGGACAAACCATACAACATTGCCTATCAATTACAAGCAGCGCAGGCGCACCTTGCGGACAGCAGGCATTACGAAACGGACATAATTTGGCGGTATAAATCTGACAGGCGGGAAAGGCAAAAGCTTGCCACAGCAGCTTTTCAATTATAATTTAGCAAGTTAGTCCACTTTATCTAGAATACTTCTACACAAGAGCGCTTATGGGATCTCAAGATAAAAAGTCACCGCGATACCCCAAAAGCCACCTCGTGGCAGCCAGCGGTATCGCAGCAGCGCTGAGCATCATCCTGCTCGTAGTCCCTACCGCCGACGTCGAAGCCAAGAAGACATTAGTCCAGCTCGAGTTGCCGGCCCCCGAATCCAATGCCGACCAGTCGCTTTCCCAGTCTCCTGAACAACTGGACGCACTGGTCAGCGAAGCAGTCACAATCCCCAAGCCGATGGATATCGCACGGCAGGCAACCGCCACAGCGAACGACGAGCCCCTTGTTGCGGTTGACACTGCAGCTGCAGAGGTCGGCCCTACCTGGCAACAAATTACCGTTGCCAACGGCGACACCCTGTCCACCTTGTTTGATCAGGCAAACCTGGGTGTCAGCACCCTGCATGCTGTCATCAACAGCAGTCAGGACGCACGCCGCTTCACTCGCCTGAATGTAGGCCAGGTGCTGGAGTATCAGACCGACGCGGAAGGTCAGTTGACCGCGATGCGCTCCAAACTGAACGACCTGGAAACCATCCGCATTGATCGAACGGCAGACGGCTACCAGTTCAGCAAGCAGGTTATCGAGCCTGAAATCCGCGAACGCTACGTTCAAGCCACCATCGACAGCTCTCTGTTTCTTGCCGCTCAGCACGCCGGACTCAATCACAACCTGACAATGCAGATGGCCAACATCTTCGGCTATGACGTCGACTTCGCACGCGACATCCGCCAAGGCGATCGCTTCGAAGTACTGTTTGAGGAAAAGCACGTCGATGACAAAACCGTAGGCTCGGGAAACATTCTGGCCGCCCGCTTTACCAACCGCGGCAAGACCTACACCGCGGTGCGCTACACGGATCGCAATGGCTATGCGAGCTACTACCGGGCTGACGGCACCAGCATGCGCAAGGCTTTCATCCGGACCCCGGTTGACTTTGCCCGAATCAGCTCCCGCTTCAATCCCGGCCGCCTGCACCCGGTGCTCAATCGCATTCGCGCCCACAAAGGCGTCGATTATGCTGCTGCCACCGGCACGCCCATCAAAGCGACAGGCGACGGCCGGGTTGTTTCCGCCGGCCGCAAGGGCGGTTACGGCAACGCCGTCGTTATCCAGCACGGGCGCAAGTACCAGACACTGTATGGACACATGAGCCGCTTCGCACGGGGTGTTACTGCGGGCACGCACGTCACCCAGGGGCAGATCATCGGCTACGTAGGCATGACTGGTCTGGCCACCGGGCCGCACCTGCACTACGAATTCCGCGTTGATGGCCGTCACGTTGACCCACTTAGCGTGCAGCTTCCGGCCTCCGACCCAATCCCCAGCAGTGAGCGCACCGCCTTCCTCGCCACCAGCCAGCAACTGATGGCGTCGATGGACCAGTCACGCGCTACCCAGCTCGCCGCGCTGGATCAGTAATGTCCCCCTTGTATGTCGGTATCATGTCAGGCACCAGCCTGGATGGTATCGACATCACCCTCTGCCGATTCAACGATGAACGCCGGGCCGAGTGCCTGGACGCCCTTTGCGTACCGATGCCTGCCGATCTGCGCCAGCAATTGCTGGATCTGTGCAGCCCGGGAGGGGACGAACTCTATTTGGCCGGCGTCGCGGGTAACGCCTGGACCAGACTGGCAGCCCAGGGTGTACAGCAATTACTGACTCAAAGCCAGACAGCCCCCGAGCAGGTGCGCGCTATCGGCAGCCACGGCCAGACAGTCCGCCATCATCCGGAACAGGGTTTCAGCTTGCAGATCGGCTCACCGTCGTTGCTCGCGGAGCTAACCGGTATCGACGTCATAGCCGACTTTCGCAGTCGCGACCTCGCCGCCGGTGGCCAGGGGGCGCCACTGGTACCGGCATTTCACCAATGGCTGCTGAGCTGTCCAACACAAACCCGCACCCTGGTGAATATCGGCGGGTTTGCCAACCTGACAGTCCTCCGGCCGGGGCAGCCTGTTGCAGGCTTTGACTCCGGCCCGGGAAATGCCCTTATGGACAACTGGACTCAGCGCCATACTGGGCTGCCTTACGACGCCAACGGCGACTGGGCGCGACAGGGGCACCCCCATCAGGCCTTGCTGAATCGCATGCTCGCAGACCCCTACTTCGCGCGCAGCGGCCCGAAAAGCACGGGGCGCGAGTACTTCCACGAGGCCTGGCTGGCAGCACACCTCAAGCACAGCCCCGATATACCGGCCGCAGACGTGCAGGCTACCCTTGCCATGCTCACAGCCACAACTATTGCTCAAAGTGTCGAGCACGCCGCGCGCGACAGCAGCGAGCTGTTTGTGTGTGGTGGCGGAGCGCGCAATGGACACTTGATGGCACTGTTGCAGCAGATGCTGCCGGCACAAATCGTTCAGTCTACGGAGGTGCTGGGAGTCAGCCCGGACTGGATGGAAGCGATCGCATTTGCCTGGCTGGCGTGGCGTTTTGATCAACGCCTCAGCGGCAACCTGCCAAGCGTGACAGGGGCAAGCGGAGAGCGCATTTTAGGTGCGCTATACCCCGCCTGAATCAGATCGAGAAGGAAGACCCGCAGCCGCAGGTCGTGCTGGCGTTAGGGTTGTTGATCACGAAGCGCGAGCCCTCAAGGCCTTCCTGGTAATCCACCTCGGACCCGACCAGATACTGGAAGCTCATCGGATCAACAACAAGACGCACACCGTCGCGCTCGACAACGGTATCGTCCTCGGCCAATTCGTCATCAAAGGTAAAGCCGTACTGAAACCCGGAACAACCGCCGCCTGTCACGAAGACGCGCAGACTCAAACTGTCGTTCCCCTCCTCCTCAATCAGCGAACGCACCTTACTGACCGCGTTATCACTGAAAATAAGCGGTGAAGGGACAAAGACTTCAGCAGACATACAACCTCCAGCGACCTTGGCCGCAGCACAACAGGGCGAGCATTATCCTTTTTCCCGAGGTTTTTGGTCAACTATTCTCCGATTCGAGCTGCAGGACCGCGTCGAGCTGGGCTGACTGGGCACTGTCATCGAGATAATTAAGCTGACCGCTGATCTGCGCCCCCATAACCATCTCCATATAGCGGTAATAAAGATCACCACTAATCCGCGCCTTGGCATCCAGCTCCAGGTGCTCGAGTGCGTGCACATCGCCAACGACCTGGCCGTTGATGACCACATGAGGCGCCTTGATAACACCTTCGACGTAGCCGTGCTCACTGATGCGCACCAGCCCCTCTTCAGCCTCGATACTGCCGACAACCCGACCATCAATCTGCAAGGCGCCATCAAATCGCATATCGCCACGTATCTGGGCCTGCTGGGCAATGATGGTCGTCTTGCCACTAAACTGGCCGATATCAGCCTTTTTGCGCTTGTCGGATCCCCACATCAGTGCTCTGCTCCTGTAACCGTCCAATCGAAAACCTGCTCAACCAGGGTGTCTCCGTTACGGGTTGCGACGAGCTTGACCTGCTGGGGCTCAAAGCCGTCCGGAAGGGTAAGCAGGGCCTGCTCACTGCGAGCGGGCACGACCTGAAAGTAGCGGAAATTCAGTGCCAGTTGATCATCTCCCAATGACGGGGACAGGTCTGCCAGAGACAGCTCATCGGTCTTGCCATTGAGCAGCCCTTTGACACTGACTGCCAGACTGGCCTCCAGCGTATCGCTCTCGTCCCCCACCCTGCTGACCATGACTTTATAGCGGAAAGCCGCCGGAGAGTCTGTGGCCTGCAACTCAAAAGCCTGGATTCGCAGCCCCGGCGCCATCGCACTTGGCGCCAGCACGCCCTGGTACTGGGCCAGACTTTGCTGCTGTTTGAACAGCTGAGCCTCAAGCTCGTGAATAATCTGCTGCCCCTCAGCAACAGCGTCACGCGCCACCAGCAAATCGACTTCCAGCTGGTGATAACGTTGACGGGCCTCCTCCAGTTCCCTGGTGAGTTGCGCCTGACTCTCAACCAGGGCAAGGCGCTCCAGTTCGAGCGGCTGCTGGTGCCGCATCGCGGCCTCCCAGCCCTGCCATGCACTGATCGGAACAGAGATCAGCAACAAGATGACCACTGCGCGCCGCCAGCGCCGCTGCATCCGGCTTTCGCGCGGCTGCAGCGTAACATGATGGTCCCGAAAGGAGTGAGAGCCGGGGCGCCGTGAACCGAACATCAGGGCAGCAGCGCGGGCTGCTGCAGCCCGGCGCGCTCGTCCAGACCAAACAGAATGTTCATGTTCTGCACGGCCTGACCGGAAGCACCCTTGGTCAGGTTATCAATCACGGACAACACCACGACCAGATCCCCGCCCTGCGGACGGTGCACCGCGATGCGACAAACGTTGGCACCACGCACGCTGCGCGTCTCCGGGTGACTGCCTGCAGGCATGACGTCAACAAAGGGCTCGTCGGCATAACGCTGCTCGAACAACGCCTGCAGATCCACGCTGGTATCTGCGACTCGTGCATACAGGGTGGCATGAATGCCGCGAATCATCGGCGTCAGGTGCGGCACAAAGGTCAGACCGACAGGCCCGCCGGCAGCCTGTTGCAGCCCCTGGCGAATTTCCGGCAGGTGGCGATGACCCGCAACCGCGTAGGCCTTCATGCTCTCGCCCGCTTCGCATAACAGGGAGCCGACACTCGCGCCACGTCCCGCGCCGCTGACACCCGACTTGCAGTCTGCGATCAACGTTGCCGGATCGGCCAGCCCCGTCTCCAGCAGGGGAATCAGACCAAGCTGCGTGGCGGTCGGATAACAACCGGGCACGGCGATGAGCCGCGCACCGCGAATCGCCTCACGATTGACCTCGGGCAGGCCGTAGACTGCTTCAGGCAATAGATCAGGGGCGCCGTGCGGCTGGTGATACCACTGCGCCCACTCGTCGGCGTCGCGCAGGCGGAAGTCTGCCGACAGGTCGATCACCTTGACGCCGGTAGCCAGCAGCTCGCCGGCCAGCGCGTGCGCGACGCCGTGCGGAGTAGCAAAGAACACTACATCGCAGGCGCCCAGTGTGGCGACATCCGGCACGGAAAAGCGCAGGTAGTCATAGTGACCGCGCAAATTGGGATACATATCGGCAACACAGAGGCCTTCCTCTGATCGGGACGTGATGACCTCGACATGCGCTTCGGGGTGCTGGGCCAGCAGCCGCAGCAACTCAACACCGGTGTAGCCGGTTCCGCCTACAATGCCTACTTTGATCATCATTCCGTCCTGAATTGCATGTGAATTGTTGATACTCTGCGGCAAGCCTGCGCTCAGAGGCCGCAAAGCGGTCCCCTATGATAAAAGCGCTGGCAGAAATTACCAGCGCCGCCCCCGCGCAGCAGCCAGACACAGGAGACTAGTGTGTACCTCTGGATAAAAGCCTTCCACATCATGGCCGTGATTACCTGGTTCGCCGGCCTCTTTTACCTGCCTCGCCTGTTCGTCTATCATGCTCAGGCCGAAGACGAGATCAGCCGCGAGCGCTTCAAGATCATGGAGCGCAAGCTGCTGCGCGGGATCATGAACCCCTCAATGATCGTCACCCTGCTGCTCGGCGGCTGGATGCTCTATCTCAACCCCGGCTGGCTCAGCCAAGGCTGGATGCATGCCAAGCTGGCGCTGGTCGCACTGCTGGTGATCTACCATCACCTATGCGGACGCATTCGCACCCGCTTTGCGAACAACGCCAATACCCGCTCGCATGTCTACTACCGCTGGTTCAACGAAGCACCGGTACTGGCACTGGTAGGCATCGTCATTCTGGTGGTAGTCAAACCCTTCTAGTCCGCTTTCACCGCTCGGCCTTGCGCCCAGGCGCGCAGGGCCTGCAGCTTCTCGGCCATCACGACAGACAGCGGTGAGGTGCGGGCAATCGCGGCAAGGATGTCGCGCCCGCCAAGCGGCTCGCCGCTGGCTGCGCAGGCATAGACCGCCGAGACCACCGCCTGTTCAATCTCCGCACCGGAGAATCCGTCACTGGCCTGAGCCAACTGCTGCAGGTCGAACTGCCCCGGATCAAACTCGCGCTTTGCCAGATGAATGCCGAAGATCTCCGCCCGTACCGACTCACCCGGCAAGTCGACAAAGAACAGCTCATCCACGCGCCCCTTGCGGATCAACTCAGGGGGCAATTGCGCGACATCATTCGCTGTCGCGACCAGAAATACCCTAGACTGCCGCTCGGCCATCCAGGTCAGCAGGCTGCCCAGCATCCGACGCGAGACGCCGCTGTCGCTCTGATCCGCCGCAACGCCCTTCTCGATTTCGTCGATCCAGAGCACACAGGGCTCCAACGCGTCGGCCAGCTGAAGGGCATCACGCAGGTTCTTTTCGGTCTCGCCAATGTACTTGTTGTAGAGCCCCGCCATGTCCAGACGCAGCAGCGGCAGCCCCCACAGCCCAGCGATCGCCTTGGCCGCGAGGCTCTTGCCCGCCCCCTGCACCCCCACCAGCAATACACCGCGGGGCATATCCTGAACCGGCCCCGCCTTGCTGAAGGCTGCGTGACGGTCGGCCAGCCAGGCCTTGAGCTTCTGCAAACCACCCACTTCACCAAAACGCGCGGTTTCCTGCTCGTAACTCAGCACGCCATCCATGCCCAGCAACTCGAACTTGGCCTTGTTCAGGTTCGGCAGGTCGCTCTGGTCGATCGCTCCATCGTCGATGATCAGGTTACGAGCCAGCCGCCGCGCCTCCTCATGGGTGGTGCCGCGCAGGTTACGCACCACCTGCTGCAGCGTGCGATTGTCGGTTCGCACCCGCTGCCCCCGGTTAGCCTCGCTCCAGCGCATCGCCTCCTCGCGCACAATGGCGGTCAGCTCCTCTTCCGATGGCATGCTCAACTGCAGACGCGCGGCAAGACGCCTGAGCTCGGGTGGCAGATTGACCGCATGGCTGACAAGAATCAGAGTCGGGCCGGTCGCCGCCTTGTTCATAGCCAGCGTCTTCAGCTGACGCACGATGCGTGGCGATTCCATGAATGGATGCAGGTCGCAGAAGACATAAAGTGCATTTTCGCCGGCCTCCCTCACCACATCCAGGGCAACCCCGGCATCGCGAGTGTCGCGTTCGGGATCAGGTTCTGCCCCGAAGCCAAGCCGACTCAAACCGTCCAGATGATTCCAGGTGTACCAGGTCTGCGCGCGTTGAACAGCCAGCGAGCCGATGGTCTCGAGTACCCGCGGCTCCTGCCAGGACTCGATGACGATCAGGCGAACGCGCGAGTCCAGCACCAACCCCAGGTCATGAATATCGTTTTTCAATCAACGCCTCCTCTGCTGCGCCGCAGTCCTGCCACGCACTTCCCGATAGTGCCAATCCGTTTGCCTGCGTTACACTGCCACCAACGCGGTCACCGGCCGCGACCCTCAGCCAACCAAGGAGCGCAGCGTGGATTGTCTGTTCTGCAAGATCATCAACGGCAAGATTCCGTCCAAGAAGATATACGAAGATGATCAGGTCTTCGCCTTTCACGATATCAACCCGCAAGCCCCAGTGCACTTTCTGGTGATCCCGAAGAAGCATATCGCCACGCTGGACGACGTCACCGAAGAGGATCGCGCCGTCATTGGCCATATGGTCTACACCGCGCAGAAACTGGCAAAGGAGCTGGGTTGCGAGGCAGGTTACCGTACCGTGTTCAACTGCAACGAACAGGGCGGCCAGACCGTTTACCACATTCACCTGCATGTCCTTGGCAAGCGCCAGATGACCTGGCCTCCGGGCTAGGCGCTGCAGGGCAGGAGACGCCATCATGAGCACGCGACACTACAGTTTTCTCGACCGCCTGCTGAATCAGGCAGACCAGTCACTGCGTACGCTGATTCCTGGCGCAGCACAGGCCCAGCGTCCGTCGCCGGCGCAGCATCTGGCTAACGTGCCAATGGACGATCACGAGCGCCAGCATATCGCCGGCCTGATGCGCATCAACCACACCGGAGAGGTATGCGCGCAGGCGCTGTATCAGGGCCAGGCGCTGACCGCCAAGCTACCCGAAGTGCGCTCGAAGATGGAGCACGCCGCGGCGGAGGAGATAGACCACCTGGCCTGGTGCGAACAACGCCTGAAGGAGCTGGGCAGCCGCACCAGCATCTTCAATCCGCTGTTTTACGGGATGTCATTCGGGATTGGTGCAACCGCCGGGCTGATCAGCGACCGCATCAGCCTGGGCTTTGTTGCCGCCACCGAACAGCTGGTCGAGCGACACCTTGACGATCACCTGACCCAGCTGCCGGAGGAAGACATCAAGTCACGGGCCATCCTGGAGCAGATGCGCGAAGACGAGATCGAACATGGCCAGCAGGCGCTGGAAGCCGGCGGCGCGGTATTCCCGGAGCCGATCAAGCAAGCCATGGTGCTGCTCTCCAAGGTCATGACCAAGGCGACTTACAAGGCCTGATTGATCGACCGGACGGTGTCGGGGTGACGCAAATGCAGCACCCCGAACAGCATGACCTGCAACAACTGCCGGCCCAAAGAGCCAACCTTCCTCAGCTTGCCGAACATCAACAGGCACTCCAGCACGTGCACACCCAGCACGATCAACGCGATCATCTGCAGGCGCTGTGGGTTGGGTACCGGAACCAGATTGAACAGACTGAGGATAACGGTCAGCCAGAAGACCAGCATCAGCAGCTTGCCTGCCAACATGAATGTACGCATGACTACTCCCTGATTGTTGTTATTGGGGAGCCCGATGGTAACTCACAGACGCTTGCATGAAAGGGCCGGGCTAGCCAACGGAGTGACCGCAGGCGCCACGAACCGGAAGTGCGGGCGCGCAGCATGCTGCGCCCGCTGCAGAACAATCAGTCGATTTCGACGATCTCGTAATCATGGGTCACTTCCACACCGGCGCGGCCCAACAGGATCGACGCCGAACAGTACTTCTCGGCAGACAGCTCAACCGCGCGTTTGACGTGCGCTTCCTTCAGGTTCTTGCCGGTCACAACGAAGTGCAGGTGAATCTTGGTAAATACCTTGGGCTCGACATCAGCGCGTTCGGCCGCCAGTTCGGTGTGCACATCCCGAATATCCTGACGGGCCTTTTTGAGAATGCTGACCACATCGAAGCTGGCGCAACCGCCCAGCCCTACCAGCACGGTCTCCATCGGGCGGATACCCATATTGCGCCCACCCGCCTCCGGCGGACCGTCCATTACCACCGTGTGGCCACTGCCGGACTCACCCAGAAACATGACCCCGTCAACCCACTTGATCGTTGCTTTCATCACAGACTCCCGCAGGAAAATCGCTCACAGGGCCGGGAGAATACCACAGCAACCTGCGGCATATGTCCGCACTGGTCATACGGATAAAAACTGGACATAATCCGTTTCAGTCTCACGCTGAGGCTGACACGGATGCCACGCATCTTCGGTACGCGCGACTACGGCCAGGACACGCTTTTAATGGTTTCAATCAACCTGACTACTAAAATAAAAAATCTGGATGCTTTTCTCGCCCACTGCCATCGCAGGAGGTTCGCCGCCCGCAGCACGCTGATTCATGCGGGCGACCAGTCGGACAGTCTGTTCTATATCGTCAAAGGGTCGGTCACGATCCTGATCGAAGACGAACATGGCCGTGAAATGATTATTGCCTACCTGAACCAGGGTGATTTCTTCGGTGAAATGGGCCTGTTCGACCTGTCACCGGCCCAGCATGACCGCAGTGCCTGGGTTCGCGCCAAGACCGAATGTGAAGTAGCGGAAATCAGCTACAGCAAGTTCCGTGAACTGACCCAGCGCGACCCCGAGCTGCTCTACGCCGTCGGTCGACAGATGGCCGAGCGCCTGCGCAAAACCACGCGCAAGGTTGGTGACCTGGCGTTTCTCGACGTCACCGGACGGGTCGCCGGCACCCTGCTTGAGCTGTGCAAACAGCCCGATGCCATGACTCATCCCGACGGCATGCAGATCAAGATTACCCGCCAGGAAATCGGCCGTATCGTCGGCTGCTCCAGGGAAATGGTCGGGCGCGTTCTCAAAAGCCTTGAAGAGCAAGGGCTGATCGACGTCAAAGGCAAGACGATGGTGGTGTTCGGCACCCGCTGAGCAGCGCCTGCAGCCAACCTCAAACACCCTGCGACGGGCCGGGCAGTCTGTTCCCGGCCGCCCCTGCACCTCGCCCCTTGCTCATGTACAATCGCTCACCAGGCTATTCCAACACGAGGTGAACATGGGCTTGAACAACGAGTGGATGCAACGCGACATTTCGGTGCTCTGGCATCCCTGCACCCAGATGAAAGACCACGAGCACATGCCGGTCATCCCGATTCAACGGGGCGAAGGCATCTGGCTGCATGATTTCGAAGGCAACCGCTACATGGATGCCGTCAGCTCGTGGTGGGTCAACATCTTTGGTCACGCCAACCCTTATATCAACCAGCGCGTAAAGGATCAGCTCGACTCGCTTGAGCACGTGATTCTCGCCGGGTTCAGCCACACCCCGGTGATCGAACTGTCCGAGCGGCTGGTAAAAATGACGCCAGATCCGCTGACCCGCTGTTTCTATGCCGACAACGGTTCCTCCTGCATCGAAGTGGCGCTGAAAATGAGCTTTCACTACTGGCTCAACATCGGCAAACCGCAGAAGAAGCGCTTCGTCACCCTCACCAACAGCTACCATGGCGAAACCCTGGCGGCGCTGGCGGTCGGTGATGTTGCGCTGTACAAGGAAACCTATCAGCCGCTGCTGATGGACGTGATTACCGTGCCCTCACCCGACTGCTACTACCGCGCCGAAGGCGTCAGCTGGGAGGAACACAGCCGGCAGATGTTCACCCACATGGAACAGACCCTGGCCGAGCAACACGAGGAGATTGCCGCGGTTATCGTCGAGCCGCTGATCCAGTGCGCCGGCGGCATGCGCATGTATCACCCGGTCTACCTCAAGCTGCTGCGCGAGGCCTGCGACCGCTACGGAGTGCACCTGATCCACGACGAAATCGCAGTCGGCTTCGGCCGCACCGGCAGCCTGTTCGCCTGTGAACAGGCCGATATCGTCCCGGACTTTCTCTGCCTGTCCAAGGCGCTGACCGGCGGCTATCTGCCAATGGCCGTGTGCATGACCAACGACACCATCTATCAGGCGTTCTACGACGACTACGAGAGCATGCGCGCCTTCCTGCACTCGCACAGTTATACCGGCAACCCGCTGGCCTGCGCTGCGGCGCTGGCGACGCTGGACCTGCTGGAACAGGGTAACGTGATCGAGACCAACAAGGCGCTGTCGGCGCACATGGCCAAGGCCACCGCCCACTTCGTCGACCATCCGCACGTAGCCGAAGTCCGCCAGACCGGCATGGTGCTGGCCATCGAGATGGTCAAGGACAAGGCAACCCGCGAAGCCTACCCCTGGCAGGAGCGCCGCGGCATCCGCGTCTATCAGCATGCGCTGAAGAACCAGGCGATGCTGCGCCCGCTCGGCAGCGTGGTGTACTTCATGCCGCCCTATGTGATCACGCCGGACCAGATCGACCACCTTGCCAGTGTCGCCTGGGAAGGTATCCAGCTGGCCACCCGGGACTGATCCCATGCGCGTATCCCGCTTTTATCTGGATCGCCCGCTGGCCGCAGGCGAGGTCATTCTCGACGGCGACGTTGCCCACTATATCGGCCGGGTGCTGCGTCTGGCGCCCGGCGCGCCCGTGCAGATCTTCAACGGCAGCGGTCAGGAATGGCCGGGCGAAGTCAGCGCGGTGAGCAAGCGCGACGTGACCATAACCCTGCAGCAACCGGTGGCCGGTACACCCGAGTCGCCGCTGCACACCCACCTCGGGCAAGCGTTGTCCCGTGGCGAGCGCATGGACTGGGCCATTCAGAAGGCGGTCGAGCTGGGCGTCAGCGAAATCACTCCGCTGTTTACCGAGCGCTGCGAAGTCAAGCTGCAGGGCGAGCGCGCCGACAAGCGCCAGGCTCATTGGCAGCAGATCGCCGTCAGTGCCTGCGAGCAGTGCGGCCGCAGCAGCGTTCCAGTGATCCATCCGCCAATGGCATTGCATGACTGGCTGTCCGCGCTGCAGGTCGACGTCAGGCTGGTCCTGCACCACCGCACCGAGCAGGACCTGCAAAGCCTGCCGGCGCCAGAGTCAGCCGCCCTGCTGATCGGCCCGGAGGGCGGTCTCAGCGCTGGCGAGATCGCGCAGGCTGAGCAGGCGGGGTTCCACGCTGCCCGTTTCGGCCCGCGGGTGCTGCGCACCGAGACCGCGCCGGTGGTTGCGCTGACCATGCTTCAGCACCTCTGGGGAGATGTCTGAGCGGGCGCGGTGCGCCTGCCAGAACTCGCCGGCCAGCCCTTCCAGTCGCTGCACCAGCGTCATCAGCTCGGCAGCATGCTCGTCGTTTTCGGCCATTGCCTCCAGGTTGGTCACGCTGCCTAGCCGGATACGCTGCAAACTGCGGCTGATTTCGTCACTGACACTGCTTTGCTGCTCCACCGCCGCGGCAATCTGAGCGCTGGCCTGACTGATACCGCTGACCAGCCCGTCGATGCCATCCAGCGCCTCGGTGGCATCACTGACACCCGCGGCGCACAGATCAACCTGCTGCAGACTCTCCTGCATTGCACTGACCGCGGCCTGACTACCCTGCTGCAACCCCTCAATCGACTGCCTAATGGTGGCGGTCGATTGCTGGGTACGCGCCGCCAGCGCACGCACCTCATCGGCGACCACTGCAAACCCGCGCCCCTGCTCACCGGCCCGCGCCGCCTCGATTGCCGCGTTCAGCGCCAGCAGGTTGGTTTGCTCGGCAATACCGTTGATGACCTCCAGCACGGCCGAGATCTGTTCGCTCTGGCTGGCCAGCGCCTTCAGCCGATCGCCGGATTCGGTAATCGAGGCGGTCAGCATGGCCATTCGTTCACTGGTGGAGCTGGCTACCCGATGACCATCGCTGGCACTGCGCTCTACCCCTCTGGCATCCTCGGCCGCCTGCTGGGCGTTACGTGCCACCTCCTGAACACTGACCGCCATCTGCTCGACCGCGGCAGCAACCTGCTCAGTCTCCGCCTGCAACTCGCTGCTGGCCTGACTGCTGCGTTTCACCGCGCCGACCATATCCCGGCTTTGCTGGGCCAGTCGCTGCGCCGCATCGCTCATGCGCCCAACCAGCGCAGAGGCCTCAGCCTCCTGCATGTCAAAGGCAAAGGCAATCTGACCCAGCTCGTCCCGGCGCCCGGTATAAAGCAGCTGACCCAGGGGGTTGTCAGCGATCGCCCGTGCCCGACGTGTCAGCGCACGCAGCGGCCCCAACTGGTGCCAGAGGCCGGTCAACAACAGCGCATAGCCGCCGGACAGGGTCAGCGCCAGTTCCGGCAGAGACGCGCCAGACGAGGCGAGGATGACACCCGCCGCACAGAGCATTGCGGCACTGCCCAATGCCAATCGGGCAAACAGTGAAAGCGCCGGACGCCGCAACGCACGCGGCACCTTGCCCTGCAGCAAAGCGGCATAACAGCGCTCGGCAGCGGCTACTCGCTCATCCGACGCACGCGTGCGAACCGATTGATACTCAACCACCCGGCCGTTCTCACGCACCGGTGTCACATAGGCACTGACCCAGTAGTAATCACCATTTTTACAGCGATTTTTCACCAGTCCCATCCAGCTTTTACCTGCCTTCAGGCAGTCCCACAACTGCTTGAACGCCTCGGGCGGCATATGCGGATGACGGATGATGTTGTGGTTTCGCCCCACGAGCTCGGCTTGCGAATAGCCGCTTATGCGCTCGAATGTTGCGTTGGCGTAGGTGACGGCACCCTTGAGATCGGTCGTTGTCAGCAGGTTATCGCCATCCTGCAAACAGACCTCGCTGTCGGTGATCGGTAAATTTACCTTCATATACCCCTCGCGGCGCAGTGGTGAACATCAGGGAAAAAGCAGACCTCTCAGGTCATCGGCACACATGGGAAAGCCCAGCTTGAAACCCTGCCCCAGGGTGCACCCTTCCTGCAGCATCAGATCAACCTGGCTGAGGTGCTCAATGCCCTCGGCAACCACCGCCAATCCAAGACTGCGGCTGAGCGCGATGATCGCCCTGCAGATAGTGAATTGCCGGGTGTTTTCGTGGGTCTCGTGCAGAAAGCTGCGGTCCAGCTTGATGATGTGAAGCGGAAAACGATTGAGGTAACCAAGCGAGCAGTAGCCGGTCCCGAAGTCATCCAGGGCAATACGCACGCCCATATCGGCAAGCTCGCGCAGGCTGGCCAGCACCCATGGATCGTGATCGATCAGCAGGCTTTCGGTAATTTCCAGTACCAGACTGTCGGGCGCATAACCCGTGTCCTGGAGGATCTCACGCAGGCGCTGGACGAAGTCCGCTTCCTGCAGCTGCCGACCCGACAGGTTGACCGAGCAATGCAATGGCCCGGCTCCTTCTTGCTGCCAGCGTTGAGCCTGTCTGCACGCCTGCTCCAACACCCAGTAGCCGACCGAGACAATCTCCCCCGACTCCTCGAGCACCGGAATAAAGGCGGCAGGTGAGACCGATTCACCGTCATGGGACCAGCGCAACAACACTTCGACCGCCACCGGCGGCTGGTTTGGGGCGTTCAGATCGAAAATCGGCTGGTAATGAAGCGTAAACTCGTCACGCTGCAGCGCCTGCAGCACGTTGCTTTCCAGCTTGAGGCGCTGACGTGCCCGCTGCTGCATCGACTGATCGAATCGCTCGAAGCGCGCCTTGCCCGACTCCTTGGCACTGTAAAGCGCCAGGTCGGCGGCCTGCAGGGCATCCTCCAGCCCCTGCCCGGGCAGCAGCGGCGCAACACCAATACTGGCGCTGACCACCAGGCAACGCTCACCGAAACACAGCGGTTCGCGCAACGCGGCAAGTGCCCGGGTTGCGACCGTTTCTGCATCCTCGGCGCAGGCCAGATCATCCAGCAACATGACAAACTCGTCGCCGCCAAAACGGGCCAGTTGGTCCCCGGGCCGCAGGCAGCTGCGCAGCCGCTCGGCCACCAGCAGCAGAACCCGATCACCGGCGGCATGCCCGAGGCTGTCATTGATCAGTTTGAAACGATCCAGATCGATGAACAGCAAGGCCGCATGGCGCGCGCCGGGCCGGCTCAGTTGTGAGGCCGTGCGCTGCAACTGGATATTGAGTTGGTGGCGATTGATCAGTCCGGTCAACGGGTCATGCCGGGCGGCATGCTCCAGTTCGCGCTGAAAGCGCTGGCGCTCGCTGATATCGGTCTGCGAACCGGCCAGCCGCCGGCGCCCGGACAAGTCGACCTCAACCACGCCCCGGGTCAGCACCCACAGGTAGCTGCCGTCACTGCGACGCAGGCGGTATTCATGTCGAATCCACGGCGAGCCGCCCTGCAAATGCTGCTGGATAGCAGCCTGCAAGCCGGCCTGATCGTCCGGGTGAACGCGCTCGAACCAGTGCATGGAGCGCTGTCCGACCTGGGCCTGGGTCAAGCCAAGCATGCTGGCCCAGCGCTCGGAGACATAGAGCTGATCCTGCTGCAGATCCCAGTCCCAGATGCCATCGTTGGCGCCGCGCAAGGCATGGGCATACCGGGCTTCGCTGGCTTCCAGGGCACGATGCTCGGCATCGATGTAGGCGTCAGCGGCCAGGCTCATGTCAAAAAAGACAATCTTCAGCAGACTGTCGAAATCAGCCAGCCTTGACCGCTGCTCGACACTGAGATCGTCGAACCAGTTACCGAGCATGCGACTCAGGTACATCCGATACGCACCCAGATACCACTTCAGTTCGACACCGACCTGTTCGTGTATGTGCCCGATGCGCACACGCTCTTCCAGATAGCGCTGGTCAATCTCGCCACAGAACAGGCGACTGTAATAGCCCCGCTGACTATGCTTGAGGCGATCAACCAGCCCCTCGCCACGCAGAATCCCCCGTGTTTCAGGATACTGCTTCAAACGCTCGTACAGCGCTTCAACAAATTCGTGGCTGGCCTGCTCACCGAAACTGGCGATACGCCGCAATCGCTCCCCATCCGCGTTGCTCCAGTCGAGAAAATGCAAACGCTGTTGCAGGCCGCTGGCATCAAGCCCCAGTTTGTCGAATACCGGTTTAAGCACGGTTATCACGTCCATGGCGGTAATAAGGCAGCGCTCCAAAGGGCCGCCGACTGTTGTTATTCGTTTTTGCGCGGGCAACAAAAAAGGCGCTGGACTCCCGAGCTGTAAAAGCTCGGGAGTCCAGCGCCTTGTCTTTCAGGCCCTTGCGTCCTGACCGGCAAAGCCGTCTCGTTGGTCAGGGACCACGCTACCCTAGAGATCATCCTCTGACAAGCTTTGCAATAGCCCTTCCAGGCGATGACGCAACCCCGCCAGCTGCCGCGAACGGAAGGCATGGCGCGTCTGCTCCAGGGTGTCGATGGCATCCTCCAGGGCAAAACGCACGCGGCTGCGCTCGTTCAACTGCTCGGGAGCGAGCCAGCGGCACAATGGCGCGTCACTGCAATCCTGTGGCTGACAGATCAGCTCACAGTCAAGCCCGGCCTGCTTAAGCGCCTTGATAATCGGGTCACGCTGCGCCGTAGGTGCAGCAACAACCACCTTCGATTCGTCGGTCATGGCAGATCAGATAAATGATGAATTTGATGTCAAATTGTAATCAAGCACCGTCCCAAAGACACCACAAGAGTCAAAAAATCGCCGCCTTTGCTGATCTGAATCAATGCCGTCACGCTTCCGCCATTACACACACGCCGATTGACCGCCCCCGCCCCCTTGGGTAATGTTCAGCCGTTTGAACCATCCCGGATGAGGTAACGCATGGCCCGGAAGAAAACCGCCGCAGACTTCGAGCAGTCACTGGGCTCGCTGCAGGCACTGGTCGAGCGGCTGGAAAGCGCTGACCTCAGTCTGGAAGAGTCATTGAGTGCCTTCGAGCAAGGCGTCGCCCTGACCCGCGAATGCCAGCAGGCGCTCGCCCAGGCGGAACAGAAGGTCCAGCAACTGATCGAAAGCAATGGAGAGCTGAAGACAGAACCCTTTGACGGCACCAGCGAATGAGCCCATTCGGTCAGTATCTTGAGCAGTGTCAGCAACGCATCAACGCCTTCCTGAGCAATCAGCTGCATACCCCGCAACCCCGTCTTGATCGACTCTACAGTGCCATGCGCTACAGCGTGGTCATCGGCGGCAAGCGCATGCGCCCGCTACTGGCCTATGCCAGCTGCGAGGCTGCCGGTGGCGAGTTGGCCCGGGCAGATCACGCGGCAGCAGCGGTGGAGCTGATCCATGCCTACTCGCTGATTCACGACGACCTGCCGGCCATGGACAACGATGACCTGCGCCGCGGCCAGCCTACCTGCCACCGCGCCTTCGACGAGGCGACCGCGATCCTCGCCGGTGACGGCTTGCAGGCGCTGGCCTTCGAACTGCTCGCCAGCGCGCCGGACTGCCGCCCGGATACCCGTCTGCAGATGGTCAGCCTGCTGGGCCACGCCGCCGGACCGCAGGGCATGGTCGGCGGACAGGCGATTGATCTTGGTGCGGTCGGCGAGAAACTCGACCAGACCACCCTGGAAACCATGCATCGACACAAGACCGGCGCCCTGATTCGCGCCAGCGTGCAACTGGGCGCACTGGCCAGCGAGCGTCTAGATAACGAGCAGTTGGCAGCCCTTGGCAGCTACGCCGATCACGTCGGCCTGGCGTTCCAGGTGCAGGACGACATTCTCGATATCGAAAGCGATACCAGCGTGCTCGGCAAACAGCAGGGCGCCGACCTGGCCCGCGACAAGCCGACCTACCCGGCACTGCTCGGGCTGGACGGTGCCCACCGTCTGGCTGCCGAGCTGCGCGACCAGGCGCTCAGCGCAGTCGCAGGCTTCGGCCCCGCAGCAGAGCGCTTGCGCCAGCTGGCTGACTACACCGTTCAGCGCCGCTTCTGAGATAGCCCTGCGTGCAGTTGGGCTATCGGCCTGCATCGGTTAAACTGCGCCCTTGTTTTCCCGCCACCGACGTTGGCACCCAGAGCCTTGTTTGATGCCCAGCACTTTCCACGAAATCCCGCTCCATCGCCCCAGCACGCCGCTGCTGGACCGTATCGACGATACCGAGTCGCTGCGTGCGCTTGACGAAAGCCAGCTGCCCGAGCTGGCCGATGAGCTGCGGGCATTTCTGCTCTGGAGTGTCGGCCAGACCGGCGGGCATTTCGGCGCGGGGCTGGGCGTCATCGAACTGACCATCGCCCTGCACTACGTCTATCACACGCCGGACGACCGCCTGCTGTGGGACGTTGGCCATCAGGCCTACCCGCACAAGATTCTCACCGGCCGCCGCGAACAGATGGCCAGCCTGCGCCAGAAGAACGGCCTGGCCGCCTTCCCGCGGCGCAGCGAAAGCCCCTACGACACCTTTGGCGTCGGCCATTCCAGCACCTCGATCAGCGCCGGCCTGGGCATGGCCATCGCTGCCGGGCTGCAGGGCCTGGATCGCCGCACCGTTGCCGTGATCGGCGACGGCGCGCTGACCGCGGGCATGGCCTTTGAAGCGCTCAACCACGCCTCGGAAGTCGAAGCCAACATGCTGGTTGTGCTGAACGACAACGACATGTCGATCTCGCGCAATGTCGGTGGGCTGTCCAACTACCTGGCCAAGATCCTGTCCAGTCGCACCTACTCGCACATGCGCGAGGGCAGCAAGAAGGTCCTGTCCAAGATTCCGCCGGCCTGGGAGCTGGCACGCAAGACCGAAGAACACGCCAAGGGCATGCTGGTGCCGGGCACCCTGTTCGAGGAGCTGGGCTGGAACTACATCGGCCCGATCGACGGGCACGACCTGCCTACGCTGGTACGCACCCTGAAGAACATGCGCGAGCTCAAGGGCCCGCAGTTCCTCCACGTGATCACCCAGAAGGGCAAGGGGTTTTCCCCCGCCGAGGCCGACCCGATCGGCTACCACGCCATCACCAAGCTGGAGCCCAAGGCCCCGAGCAACGGCGTCAGCAAACCGAAATTCTCGAACATCTTCGGCCAGTGGCTGTGCGACATGGCCGAGCAGGACGAGCGCCTGATCGGCATTACCCCGGCCATGAAGGAAGGCTCGGACCTGATTGCCTTCTCCGAGCGTTTCCCCAGGCGCTACTTCGACGTCGCCATCGCAGAGCAGCATGCCGTCACCCTCGCTGCGGGCATGGCCTGTGAAGGCGCCAAGCCGGTGGTTGCCATCTATTCGACCTTCCTGCAGCGCGGCTACGATCAGTTGATCCACGACGTTGCGGTGCAGAATCTGGACGTGCTGTTTGCCATCGACCGCGCCGGCCTGGTTGGCGAGGACGGCCCGACCCACGCCGGCAGCTTCGACCTGTCGTACCTGCGCTGCCTGCCGAACATGCTGATCATGGCGCCGGCCGACGAGAACGAGACCCGCCAGATGCTGACCACCGGCTACCTGCACGAAGGCCCGGCGGCTGTGCGCTATCCGCGTGGTACCGGCCCGGGCGTGCCCATCGATCCGACGCTGGAGCCGCTGCCGATCGGCAAGGGCGTACTTACCCGCCGGGGCGAAAAGGTTGCCATCCTCTGCTTCGGCACCCTGCACCAGCAGGCCAGCAAGGCTGCCGAGGCACTGAATGCGACCGTTGCCAACATGCGCTTCGTCAAGCCGCTGGACACCCAGTTGATTGCGGAGCTGAGCGACAGCCATGAGCTGCTGGTGACCGTCGAGGAGAACGCCGTCATGGGCGGCGCCGGCAGCGCGGTCAACGAATGGCTGCTGGCCCAGGATATCAGCCTGCCGGTGCTCAACCTCGGCCTGCCCGATATCTACGTCGAACACGCCAAGCCCGCTGAAATGCTGGCTGAGTGCGGTCTGGACGCTGCCGGTATCGAAGCGGCCATTCGCGCCCGCCTCGACCGTTTGTAAGAGCCTGCCTCTGGCAGGCTTGACCCACCCCGCCGAAAAGCCTAGAGTCCGCCTCACTTCCAGTCGCCTGGGTGTCCGGCCTGCAGTGCAGTCCGGGTGAAACGGGAAGTCGGTGAGAATCCGACACTGCCCCCGCAACGGTAAGGAGTCGCAGGCCAGCCCTGCCAGCATCATCGAAAATGCCACTGTGCTCTGCATGGGAAGGCGATGATGTGTTGATTCCAAGTCCGGAGACCGGCCCAGCGCGAGTACAGCCACGGCAATGCCGTGCGACTGTCTGCTGAGGTGTCGCGGAGGGCGTCACCGGTCAGCGTGCAGCCGCCGCGCGGTGGCCTGCCTTCTGACTTCCCGCCCTCCTCAAAAGCCGAACTTTTGAGGAATCTATGTACAAGTCACTGCTGATCATTCCGGGCCTGCTGGCCTGTGCCGTTGCCCAGGCCAACGACGCGCTGTCACTCGCCGATACCGTCGTTACCGCCTCCCGCCAGGTCGAAAGTCGCAGCGAAAGCAGCGCGGCCAGCACCGTCTTTACCCGGGCAGATATCGACCGTCTGCAGCCCAACAGCGTGACCGACCTGCTGCGTCGTGTGCCCGGCCTGTCGATCACCACCAACGGCGGCCTCGGCAGCTTGAGCGGCATTTCCCTGCGCGGCACCAACGTCACTCAAACGCTGGTTCTGATCGACGGTCAGCGGATCGCCAGCGCCAGCGCAGGCCAAGCCAGTCTGGAATTCATCAGCGTCGATCAAATCGAGCGAATTGAGGTGATCCGCGGCCCACGCTCAGCCATCTACGGCTCCGACGCCATCGGCGGCGTGGTACAGATTTTCACCCGCCAGGGCCGTGACGGGCTTGATGCGCGCGTCAAGCTCGGCGTCGGCAGCAACCAGACCTTTACCCGCGATCTGGCACTTTCCGGCGGCAACGGCCAGACCCGCTTTGCGCTGGGCGCCAGTCTGAACGAAACCGACGGCATCAATCGTACGACCAATAGCGTCGGTGGTGATCGCGACGAAGACGGTTATCGCAATCGCGCGTTCAACGCTAGCCTGACCCACAACTTCACCGACGATGTTGAAGCCGGCATCCGCCTGCTGGAGCAGACTGGCAGCACCGAGTACGACCTGCTCGGCGACCCGGAAGATGACTTCAGCCTGAGCACCGCGGCAGCACACGTTCAATGGCAGGTCAGCAGCCTGTGGCGTACCCGCCTGGAAGTCGGCCACGCCGAAGACCGCCGTGACACCCGCTCCAGCGTATTCCCCTCGTCATACGACACCTACCGCGACTCCGCCAGCTGGCTCAACAACCTGAGCATAAATGATGCCCATAACCTGCAGCTGGGGCTGGACTGGTACGAGGATCGCATGCGCACTGACGGTGCCTTCACCGACGATGAGCGCTACAACCAGGCTGCGTTTGCCCAATACCGTTTCAACGGTGAGCAGGTCAGCGCCGAACTGGGTATGCGTCATGACGACAATGAACAGTTCGGCAGCGAAAACACCTTCAACGGCGCGCTGATCTTTGCCCTGAGCAACAACCAGCAACTGGTTGCGTCGTACAGCGAGGGCTTCCGCGCGCCGACTTTCAACGACCTTTACAACGCCTGGGGCTCCAATCCGAACCTGCGTCCGGAAAGCTCAAAGAGCTACGAGCTGCAATGGCGCGGCCAGTTTGACACCACCACGCTTCAGGCGTCTGCCTACCGTATGGATATCGACGACCTGATCCTGCTGGACAGTTTCTGGATTCCACAAAATATCAGCGAAGCACGCATCAACGGCCTGGAACTGTCTGCCGAGCGCGACATCCTCGGCTGGTACACCGTCGCATCCGCTACCTGGCTGGACCCGCGCGACCGCAGCACCGGTCAGCTGCTGCCACGCCGTCCCAAGCGCCTGCTGAGCATCGACAGCGATCGCCAGTTCGGCGACTTCGGCATCGGCTTCAGCCTGGTGGCCAACAGCACCCGCTACAACGACGCAGCCAATACCCAGAAGCTGTCCGGTTTCGGCACCCTGGAAGTACGCGGCAACTGGCTGATGAGCGACACCACCCGCTGGGATCTCAGCGTCAGCAACGTGCTGGAGAAGGAATACGCGCTGTCCAACGACTTTGCCGGCAACCCGTACCAGAACGAAGAGCTGAACGCGCGCCTGTCGCTGACCTGGACCCCGCAGCTGTAAGCGTCACCTGCAGACAATGCCGTACCGACCAGCCCCGCCCCGTGCGGGGTTTGTTTTTGGGAAGGTCGAGCTCCAACTCGGCCTGGGGACGCAGGCATCGCCTTTGGTCGAGTTGGAACTCGACCCTCCCGGCTTCCCGCATGAACTCCAGCACAGCCCGTCGCCCCAACTTGCCGCCCGGCACCGCTGATCAGGCATAATGCGTCCTTGTCCGAACCGGAATTCGACGCCCTATGTTTTTTACCAACGAGCGACTGCAGTTCTTCCGCCCGCTCACCAGCAAATACCGCGAACAGATTGTCGAGTGCCTGCGCCTGCTGCACGAGCGGCTGTACAGCGCCCGCGCCGACTACGGCGAATCACTCAAGCGCGAACAAGTACTGGATATCTTCAGCGAAGCGCTGGAACGCGCGCCGCTGCTGGAAGGCGACGATGAAGACGCCAGCCGCTTCAAGAGCAACCGCGAGCAGGCCAGCTGGATTCTCACCAGCCTGATCGAAAACGGCTGGCTGGAACGTCAGGTGGATCAGGCGACCTTCCAGTCGACCTACCCGTTCAGCCGCATGGGGCGTTTGTTTGCCCAGTCGCTGGCCGAGGCCGACGGGCACAACACCCGTACCCGCCACCGCAATACGCGCAACACCCTAAACGCGCTGTCGGCCTTTGCCGAGCACGGCGAGGTGTATGACCTGCTCGACGCCCACGAATACGCCGAACGCATCATCGCCGACTTCACCGATATCATCGCCGAGCTGGAAGAGCGCAAGCGCCAGCTGGTGCGTGAGGTAGAGGCGCAGCAACTCGTGCAGCAGGCCAGCGATCAGTTCTTCGACTTTATGGAGCGCCGCTTCCAGCCAGACTTGGCGGTGCGCCTGTCGGCCGACAGCGTCGAAAAACACCGCGAGCGCATTCAGGATGTGATTGCCCGTATTCGCCGCAAGCCACGCGAGTGGAAAGCCGAGGCCGAGCGCGAGCTGCGCCGCCTGGCACCTGACCTTCTCGTTGACGAGCGCAGCTCGATTCTCTGGCAGCTGCTGGACGGTATCGAAGGCTGCCTGCGCAACGCTGCCGACATCATGCTGCCGGCGCTGCGCCGCACCCTGCAGAGCTTCACCCAACGCGCCGACATAATCATCCGTCAGCTCAGCTACCTGCACAGCCAGAAGCACAGCGATATCGTCGGCCTGTGCCGCGAGCTGTCCGCCCTGCCCGCCGAAGAGCAGGCCAAGCGCCTGAGCGCCGCAGGCGAGGAAATGGCAGTGGTCAATCTGGCGCTGGTCGACCCGGGCCAGGTGAAGCTGCGCGAGCGCCGCGAGCGCCCTCCGGTGCACAGCCTGATGGAAACCCTCGACGCGCCGGAAGACGACACCCTGCGGGCGCTGGCGGTCAATCAACTGCTCGACAAGGCCTTCAACGTCAACGCCAGTGGCCTGCGCAGCTACCTGCGCGCCGCCCTCGGCAGCGGCAATCAGCTCAACACCCGCGACCTGCCGGTCAACAGCGCCAGCGACCTGCTCGCGCTCAGCCACGTGATCGCGCTGGCCAGCGCCGAACACGCTGCCAGCGGCCTGCGCGTGCGCATCGAGCCGAGCGGCGAGACCATCAGCAACGAAACCTATTTTGATCGCCGTGACGGCTTCATCATCGATCTGGAACATGACGAACATGCGTGACGCGCTGGACCACCACCTCAACGAACGCGGCCTGAGTGCCGAGGACTTTTCCGAGCTGATGATCCGCCTGCTCGACCGCGGCGTGCTCTGCCGCGACGAAAGCAACCGCGAGGCCGAGCTCTACGACCGCTACCTGCAGGCCGCCGAGCTGGTCGAGGACTATCTCTCGGTGCTGCGCATCCGAGTGCTGCACGAGCCGCGCTTCAATCTGGTCCGGGTGTTCCCGCCGGGCGCGGAAGTGCCCGGCCTGGTCGACGCCGACGACAGCTTCGGCAGCGGCCTGCGCGAGCGCCTGAACCAGCAGGAAGTGGCGCTGATTCTGGTGCTGCGCGCCGAGTACGACAAGGCCCTGCGCGAAGGTCAGGTCGACGAGTTTGGTCAGGTCATGCTGTCGCTCGAGGCGCTCAACCTGAGCAGTCGCAACCTGCTCGGCCGTTCACTGCCGGAACAGCAGAGCGAACGCCGCAACCTGCTGCGCCGCCTGCGCCAGCTGCGGCTGATCCGCAGCCCCAGCGATGCCGAACTGGACAGCGGCGAAGCCTGGCTGACGATTCGCCCGGGCATCATCAGCCTGGTGACCGACAGCGCGCTGGCCCAGCTCGCCAGCCCCGAGATTGAAAATAGCGAAGACCAGCCGTCCGCCGAGGAGAGCAACTGATGTATCTGAAGCGTTCGATTACCGTCAACTGGGGCAACCTGCCGGTCGAAGAACTGGAATACGGCCCGGTCAACCTGTTCTCCGGCGGCAACGGCTCCGGCAAGACCACCGCAGCGGACGCCCTGCAGACGCTGATGACCGCCGCCCACGACAACCTGTTCAACTACAACCCGGGGCAGGACGAGACCACTCAGCGCGGCCGCGGCGGCAAGCAGGTGCGTACCCTCGCCTCCTACGTGCTCGGCTGTGACGACGGCGCCTACGCCCGCCCCTGGGATACCGACGGCTATATCGCCGGGGTGTTCCATCCGACCCATGGCGAGACCGCCGAACCCTTTACCGCGGTGATCGGCGTGCGTGCCCATCTCGACGCCGCCGGCAGCAGCCGCCAGGCGCGGCAGGACGAACTGCTGCTGATGATCATCCCCGGCGAAATGCTGTCGCTGTCGCACTTTCTGCGCGAGCAGGACGATGGCCGCCACGTCATCGCCGTGACCGAGCTGCCGGGCCTGCTGCGCAAGCAGTTCAGCGCCCAACAGGTCGAAGTCTACGACCGCAAGAGCGCCTATCTGGCCCGCCTGTACGCCGCCCTGCGCGGCCGCCGCGATGCGCTGTCGACCCGCGAGGCCAAGAACGCCGCGCGCACCTTTGCCAACTTCATGGCCTACAAACCGGTCAAATCCATCGACCAGTTTGTCGCCGAGGAAGTGCTGGAGCCGCGCGAGTTTGGCGACACCATCAAACGCATCCGCGACCTGCTGCGCACCGTGCACGGCATGGAGCAGGAAGCGGCGCGGGTACGTCAGGCGGTGGAACTGCTGTCGCTGACCACCAGCCAGACCACCCAGTATCTGGACAGCTGGCTGGAGCGCACCGGGCTGGAGTACGCTGCCGCCGCGCAAGCCTGGCAGAACAACCAGCAGGGCTATCTGGCCGCCAAACAGGAACAGCAGCAGCTCGCCAGTCAGCTCGAAGCGCTGCAGGAAGACCAGCGCCTGACCACCGAGCGCCTGGCCCAGGCCCACCACGAACTGGTGCAACTGGAAGCCCGCCGTCAAGGCATTCCGGCGCTGCAGAACAAGGACCAACTGGAGCAGCGCCAGCGCCAGCTGAGCGAGCAGCTGCGCAGCGCCGTACCCGGCCTGCTGACCCAGGCCCATCAGCGCGACCGCAACCTGGTGGCGCTGCAATCGGCCGGTGCGCTGCTGGCCCAGCACAGCCTGAGTCAGGCGCTTCCGCAGCTGGCCAGCCGCGGCTGGCGCGAGGCCAGCGCGGCAGTGCTGGCCGCCGAGCGCGAACCGGTTGCCGACCTCAATCAACTGCTGGCCCGCGACTGGATCGACCTGACCCCGCTGGACGCCGGCCTAGATGCCATTCGCAGCCAGCAGCGTGCGCACAACCAGCTGGCCGAGCGCCTGCGCGAGCAGGACAGTGAAGGCGCCAGCCTGCTGCAGCGCGTCGACCGGCTGGTGCAGGAACGCACCAGCGCGCTGAACACGCTGGATCGTCAGGTCAGCCAGATTCGCCACCAGATCAGCACCCTTCAGAGCAACCGCGTGACCTACCCCGCGTATGTCGAGGAAGCGCTGTTGGCGATCCGCAAGCAATGCCCGCAGGCCGACCCGCGGGTACTCTGCGACCACGTCGAGGTACTCGACCCGGATTGGCAAATGGCGATCGAGGGCTACATCGGCGGCAGCCGCTACGCCATTCTGGTCGAGCCCGAATATGAAGCCGAAGCCATCCGCATCGTGCGCCAGATGAACAGCCGCGAACGCAACCGCGCGCGGGTCATTCAAGGCAGCAAGGCCAGGCAGGACGCCGAACGCATCAGCCTGCCGAACGATTCGATCCTGCAGGTCATGCGCTTCAGCCATCGCGTCGCCGAATACTACCTGCAGGCGTCCTACGCCACCGTGGCACGAGTGGAAGACGCCGGTGCCCTGCGCCAGACCCGCCGCGGCATCACCCGCGACGGCATGGGCTCGGGCAACTACGCGCTGTTCCGCTGCGATATCGACGACAGCCAGCTGGTATTCGGCGCCGCCGCCCGCGAGCGCAACCTGCGCGCGCAGGAGCAGCGTCTGCACGATCTGGATCTGCAGCAACACCAGCTGCGCCGCGAACTGGAAGCGCTGCGCGAACTGGCCCGTCAGCTAGGTCAGATCGCGCAGCTCGACTACGCCGCCCGCGCCAGCGAGCTGCTCGACAGCCAGCGCCAGCTACGCGAAGTCGAACAGCAACTGGAAGCGCTTGATCTGGGCGCGCACCACAATCTGGAATCCGAACAACAGCGCGTGACCCTGCGCCACCGCGAGCTGGAACTGCACGGCAAGGAACTGGACGTCCAACTCGGCCGTCTGCAGGAGAAGCAGGTCAGCATCGGCCAGCGCATTACCCACTTCGCCGACCAGAGTGATGCCCTGCTCGACGCCCGCGACAAGGCCGAGCAGTACCTGCTGGATGCAGCCGCCCAAGTGCCGGGGCTCGACCCGCAGGCACGGCTGGAGCAGCTCGACACCATGCTGGAGCAGCGCGGCGGCCAGTTCGACTTTATCGCCGACGCCCAGGCGCTGACCAGCAGCCTGCACCGCCAGGTGGCCGACCTGCAGCGCGCCATCGAGCACTACAACGAACAGGCCCAGCCCGCCGACCAGGTACTCGCCGACACGCCGGCCGAGCTGCACAGCCTGGCCTTCTTCCGCCACGTCGGCGCGCTGCATCAACAGCTCGACAACCTGCACAACCGCCTGCGCAATAACGTGCTGCTGGCCAAGCAGGAACAGCTCGCCAGCCTGCGCGACAGCTTCAACACCACCTTCGTCAGCGACCTGTGTCACGAGATTCATCAGGCCATCAACGACGGCCGTCGCACGCTGGAGCAACTGAACAAGGAGCTGGAGCACCACCGCTTCGGCGCCGACCGCGAACGCTTCCAGTTCGACTGGGACTGGCTGCCCGAGTACAAGGCCTACTGGGAATTCTTCCGCGAACTGATTCAGATGCCGAACCTGGGCGACGGCACCAGTCTGTTCGACGATGCCCTGTCCGAGCGCTCGGCCGCAGTGCGCGATCAACTGCTGGCGTTGCTGCTTGATGGCGACGAACAGCAGGCCCTGCGCGAGCTGGAGCGCATCAGCGACTACCGCCGCTACCGCCGCTACGACATCCTCAAGCACCCGGAAGGCAAGTCACCGATCCGCCTGAGCGAATACGGCACCGGCTCCGGTGGTCAGCTGGAAACCCCGGCCTACATCATCCGCGCCGCCGCCGTGACCAGCGCCTTCCGCTTTAACGAGGGCGACAGCCACCTGCGCATGGTAATCGTCGATGAAGCCTTTATGCACATGGATGAAATCCGTTCGCGTGAAGTCATCGCCTACCTGACCGAAACCCTCGGCCTGCAGCTGATCTTCATCATGCCGACCAGCAAGGCCGGCCCCTTCCTGGAGCTGGTCAGCAACCAGTTCGTGTTCAGCAAGGTGCCCAGCAGCCAGCCGGTAGGCGAGCTGAACACCCGCGTGCTGCTCGACCGACAGCAGCTCAACCGCGAACGCGTGGCCGAACTCTGGGCCCAACACCGCCGGGTGATCCGCCAGCAGGGCGCGCTGGAGTTTATGGAAGATGTGATCTGACCCCTTGAGTGCGTTGCCGGCCACCCCGGCAACGCATTGCAGCGGCAGATGCCAAACGCCGCACATTCATCCGAATAGTCGATTGTCCGACCCGCCATCGCCCCGCAGGATCAGCGCAGGAACACCTGCAGCCAAAGGGAAATGGCATGTCCGGCAAACCCGCCGCCCGACTCGGCGACCCCACACAATGCCCGCAGACCGGCCACGCCAGCCAGCGCCTCGTCAGCGGCGCCACGGACGTACTTTTTGACGACAAGCCCGCAGCCCGCCTGGGCGACACCAGCAGCTGCGGTAGCCCGCTCACCAGTCAACTCATCGGCAACGTCCTGATCAACGGCCGCCCCGCCGCCGTACTCGACAGCACCGGCGCCCACGGCGACCGCGTTACCGCCGGCTCCCCGACCGTTCTTATTGGCAATCAACCCGGCAGTGTTGAAAGTGCTACCGCGCAAGCCATGATCCTCACCGGCCTGGTGCGCGCCCTGCAGGCGCTGTTCGACGCTCCGGTAAAACCCGGCGCCAGCAACGCAGTGCCACTGGAGCGCGAGGAAGAAGAGGAGGAAGAAGAAACCGAGCTGCCGCAGAAACAACGCATCACCCTGCGCGTCGGCATGTTCTTCGACGGCACCCTCAACAACCTGCCCAACGCCGCCCTCACCGCCCAATGCCGACGCGAAGACCTAGCCCAACTCGGCCCCGATGGACTCGAAGCCGTCACCCGCTTCTGCGAAAGCCAAGGCTATAAAGACAGCGATAGCGATGCTTTTTTTGATCAGCGGCCGGATAACAGCTATGGAAACGAGTTGAGCAATGTGGCGTTGTTGTTTCGTTTGTACCGTGACGACTCACAGAGACAGATAGAACCAGCCACCACGCAAGCCTGCGTAAAGGTCTATGTCGAAGGTGCCGGCAGCAAGGCTGGCGAAGAGGACGCCACCATGGGCATGGCGTTTGGGCAAGGTGAGACTGGCGTTGTTGAGCGGGTTGAGCAGAGCCCTGTTCTCCTAAAGAGAATGATCGACAACCTGCGCTATCGGAATCCGGAACTTGTGATTGAAAACATCGAGTTCGATATCTTCGGTTTCAGCCGGGGAGCTGCATCAGCTCGCCACTTCGCCAACGAGGTGCTGAAAACGGATAACGGAATTCTCGCCACCAACCTGGATACCCAACCCCCCGCGTTCGCTCCAGACTTCTCCATCAAAGACAGCATAAGCATCAATTTTATCGGCCTGTTCGATACCGTAGCGGCAATAGGCGCCCCTACTCAAGGCCACCTCAGCGTGGGCGACGACTACAACCCGGGCGTCAATCTGCACCTGCCGCCCCGCTGCGCCCGCAAGGTGGTGCACCTGACCGCTGCCGATGAACACCGGCACAACTTCAGCCTGAACCGGGTAGACAAAGCCCATGAAGAACTGGTGCTACCCGGCGTCCATTCAAACCTGGGTGGCGGCTATCCAACGCTTACCTATGAGCGACTACTGCTGGGTAGCCCGGTATTTTTCCTTAGTGATGACTACCCCCTGGACGGCCCGGCACGACAAAAGCTAGTTCGCTCCAGAGCGTGGCTGACCAGACAGCACGAAGAAGCCCTTTTCCGCGAGCGAGGGCTGCCAGGCGACGGACGCCTTATCCTTCACGAACGGGCTTTACGGCGTATGCCAAAAGCCCGTATTTTGCTCGGCCTTTCAATCGAACGTACCGTCAGGGGTGAGCTGTCCCGCGTATCACTGAAAGTGATGCACGCCAAAGGCCTCGCCTACGGAGTGCCGTTCGACACAATTAACGAGCATGACGCCCGCTTCACCATACCCGCAGACTTAAAGCCTATCGCAGACAAGGTGTATGCCGCCGCTATGATCGGCATCAGCCCTGCGCTAAGTAGAGACGAACAGAGGTTCCTGCACAGTCGCTATATTCACTGCTCAGCCAACTGGAACCCTGTGAAAACCTTTATGGCCAACAAGCCACGCGATGGCTTCACTCGCGCCATTTATCCCGACAAAAAACAAAAAGGATACCCCGTATGATCAAGCATCTAGGGGTGTGGCTGACTGTCCTGTGGCTGAGCAGCTGCTCCAGCCACACAAGCTTGCCGCCTTTCCCACCCAAACCGGATCTCCCATACCGCGCCTGGTACGTGGGCCTCGGAGCCCCCGACTATATGGAAGCCTGGGTCGAGCAGATCGACCTGACCGATGTAAACGATTTGATGTATGAAGATGTGTTTGGCGGAGTCGCCTCAACAAGAACACCTGCCGACAATCGAGGTGACGCACGCGGCTGGCCTGAGAACCCAGGGCCGGGCTCAAGCTTCCCCATGACCGGAATCGACCTACCCGCAAAGGTGACCGTTCGTTGGCAATCTCTGGCAGAGCCGCAGGCGTATCGCGCTAGTTTTAACCTGTCCCAGGCCACGAGAGCAGAAATGGTCAAACCGCGAAACGCCTACTGCGCATGGCGAGACGAACATGAAATCCAATACTTGGATACCATCGCTATAGGCGTTGCCCCTGGCGGAGTAGTGAAGGCCTGGCTGGTGGGCCCCTGTCTGGACGCAGTGGAAATCGCCCACGTCCAAGGCGAAATCAACCCCGTCGGCCCCTACAACGGCGAATCCAACGGCGAGTTCTACCGCCCACCCAGCCCCAACGCTCAGCACTACATCGATACCCACGGCATCCCGTTTGGCAGCTGGTAGGCGCGCTCAGCCCTTCTTGCCCGGGCGCTGGTCCTTGACCAGCAGCAGGTTGTTTTCCCGTCGCAAGGTAAACAGGCCAATCCCTTCCACCAAGCCGCTGAACTTGCTGTAGCCGTAGTTGCGCGGGTCAAACTCGGGCATTTGCTTGGCCAGCTGACTGCCCACCGGGCCAAGGTTGGCCCAGCCTTCATCGTCAGACGCCGCCTCAATAGCCTGGCGCAGCAGATTGCACAGCTTGGTGTCCTGACGCAGCTCCTGCGCCGAGCGACGCTGAATAACCGTCTCCGCGTTCTCGGGGTGCTGAGTAAAGATTTCGGTGTAGATAAAGCGGTCGCAGGCGGCGACAAAAGGCTTGGGCGTTTTCTTCTCGCCAAACCCATACACCACCTTGCCCGACTCACGCAGACGCGCCGCCAGCCGGGTGAAATCGCTGTCGCTGGAAACAATGCAAAAGCCGCCAAGGCCTGCCGAATACAGCAAGTCCATGGCGTCGATGATCATCGCGCTGTCGGTCGCGTTCTTGCCGGAGGTGTAGGCGAATTGCTGAATCGGCTGAATCGAGTGTTCCAGTAGCGAGGCTTTCCACTTGCCCAGACTCGGCGTGGTCCAGTCGCCATAAATACGCTTGACGCTCGCCACACCCAACTTGGCTACCTCAGCCAGCAGCCCTTCAACAATCGCCGGATTGGCGTTGTCGGCATCAATCAAAACGGCCAACCGTGTCGGCTCCATCTGTGCTGCCATAGCCTCACTCTCCTGTGCAGGTAGCGATCATCTTGGCAGGCAATGGGGCTGGCTAACAACCCCGTCTAGAAACGCACCAACCCGCACAACTGCTCTACTCCAACAATAATCGCGGGCGTCGGACGCACCAGCAGGTCGCTGTCAAGCACGTGCAGGCGGTTATGCTTTACGGCGGCCAGTTTGGGGAAGCGGCGCCAGTCGTCCAGCCAAGCTTCTGCAGTAACGCCCTGATCCGCGAGCGCGATGATGATGTCGGGGTTGGCGGCCAGCACGCCCTCGCGGCCCACTTGCGGAGCGAGGCCGGCAAGATCGGCGAAGACGTTGTCAGCGCCGCACAGACTGAGTGCATCGGACAGCAACTGATCGCCAGCGGCCGTGTAGAGCGGGTTATCCCAGAGCTGCAGGAAGACCTTGGGCCGGGTTGACGACGGCGGCGCACGGAGCCGGTCGAGCTGGGCGCGGAAGTCGGCCTCCAGCGCCTGCGCTTCGGCTGGCTGGTCGAGCAGCTCACCGAGCTGAAGGGTCATGCTGGCGATATCGTCAAGCCGTTGCGGGTCAAACTGTTCGACGCGAATGCCCCAGCCACGCAGGCGCTCCAGCAGGTCGGGGGGATTGCCAGAGGTCCAGGCGAGGATCAGATCAGGCTGGACGGACACGATCCGTTCGGCAGAGAGGGTCTGATAGCTGCCGACGGTTTGCCGATCGCTCAGTTCGGCGGGCAGTTGACCGTCGTCCAGAACACCGACCAGCCGGGCACCAGCGCCCAGCTGAAGGGCCATGTCGGTCAGAAAGGGAGCCAGGCTGACAATGCGCTCGGCAGCCTGAACAGGAAGCAGGTTGAGTGACAGCGCCAGCAGCAGCGCCAGCAGCTGACGCACTCAGTTGACCCAGGCAGCAGGCGGACGGTACAGCAGCATGGCGCCGAGGCTGACAATTACCAGCAGCACCAGCGGGATGGCTTCACCCACGCAGAAGTAATGCACCAGCGCGATCAGCGCCGGCAGCGCGGCGGCGGCCAGCCCCAGACTCTGATTACGGTGCAATACGGCCCATGCACTGGCAGCTTCTGCGCTGTCACCCAGGCCTTCGGCGCGAATCAGTGTGCGTTTGTACAGCCGGAAGCGCCATAGGGTCAGCATCAGGCTAGCCATACCAACGGTGAACAGCGGCACTGCGGCCTGATCGAACAGGCCGGTCCAGTCACCCAGCACCACCACCAGCAGGATCGGCAACAGCAGGACAGTCAGGCTGAGCATGCGCCAGACGCTGCGCAATGCACGCCAGTGGGGTTTGGGATCAAAGGTCATCGGACTCAGCCTCGGCTTCGGCCTGGTGCAGCTGGCCCAGCATGTGGCCCAGCTTGCCGGCCTTGGTTTCCAGATACTTGGTGTTGTGCGGGTTCTTGCCGAACTGCAGCGGCAGTCGCTCGGCTACCAGCACGCCGAAGCCTTGCATGGCCTTTACCTTGCGCGGGTTGTTGGTCAGCAGCTTGAGGCTCTTGATGCCCAGATGATCGAGCATCGGTTTGCAGATGCCGTAATCGCGCTGGTCGGCGCCAAAGCCGAGCAGTTCGTTGGCTTCTACGGTATCGGCACCGCCGTCCTGCAGGTGATAGGCGCGGATCTTGTTCATGAGGCCAATGCCGCGACCTTCCTGACGCAGGTACAGCAGTGCGCCGCGGCCTTCCTCAGCGATGGCCTTGAGCGCGGCTTCGAGCTGAAAGCCGCAGTCGCAACGCAGGCTGAACAGGGCATCGCCGGTCAGACATTCGGAGTGCAGACGGCCTAGTACGGGCGCGCCATCGGACACATCGCCCATCGTCAGCACCACATGCTCCTTGCCGGTCGCTTCTTCCAGGAAGCCGTGCATAGTGAATGTGCCCCACTTGGTGGGCAGCTGGGATGACGCAATAAAGGTGACTGTCACGCCGGTCTCCTGTACGACCTTTGCAAAAAAGGGGCGCTTATATTAGCAGGTGACGGACGCTCGGGCGATCTGCAAGACGCCCGGATAGGTCTGCTGAATGCGCAGGCCTGTGGTGCAGAGGGTCAGTACTTGCGCTCGAGCAGCAGCAGGTTGTCCTGTTCGTCCATCCGCACCCGGCTAAGCCAGCTCATGCCGAGCAGCACTTCGAGCGGAAAACGGCCTTCCAGCACCAGCGCCTGCACGTTGGACAGCTCGATGTCGCCAACCTTTACCCGCGCCAGCGTCACCTGGTAACCATCCACGGCACTGGAAGCTGTGGCGGCGCGAACCGGTGTGCCGCTGAGCGCGTAATCGATACCGAGACGACGCGCCTGCACCGAACTCATCGAGACACTGGTTGCGCCGGTATCGACCATAAAACTGACGGTCTGACCATTGATTGAACCGGCAACCCGGAAATGACCGCCTTCGCCCCGCGGAATACTGACCTGCTGGCGCTCAGACTGGGCAAAGCCTTCGGTGTATTCACGCTGCAGACCAAACTGCCGAGTCTGGCCGTCCACTCTCAGGGTTGCCGTCTGGCTGTCGGCGGCGATCAGCTCGACTCCGTTCACTGGCGGCTTGCCAACCCGCAGCATGTGGCGCTGGCCGTCGATATTGACTACCGCCGCATTGGCGAACAGCCCAACCACACGCACCTCGGTCGCTGCCGAAGCCAGCGAGGCCACGGCCAGCCCGGCGCCGAGCAGCAGAGCAGAGAGAGAAGCGATACGAGCCATGCGGTGTTTCCCTTGCGCGATGACGGACGAGGCTTACACCATAGCCAACAGGGTCTCGGCCAGCAACAGCACCAGCAGCGCCATGAACCCGGCGATAATGTCATCCAGCATGATGCCGAAGCCGCCGCCAACCTGACGATCAACCCAGCGGATTGGCCAGGGCTTCCAGATATCGAACAGCCGGAACAGGGCGAAGCCGGCCAGCAACCAGGGCCAGCCGGTTGGTGCCAGCCAGAGCGCAATCCACAGTCCGACGAACTCGTCCCAGACGATGCCACCGTGGTCGTGCACGCCCAGATCCGCAGCGGTGCGGTGACACAGCCAGATGCCGAGCAGGGTCGACAGCACGATCACCAGACCGTAGCCGGCAACCGGCAGATGCTGCCAGACCAGCACAAACGGCAGCGCCGCCAACGTGCCCCAGGTCCCCGGCGCCGGGCGGATCGCACCGCTGCCAAAGCCAAAGGCCAGAAAGTGGATCGGGTTGCGCCATACCGAGGCTGGCGTCGTTTCGTGCGCGTCAGTCATCCGTGCTCCTGAAATGTTGATAGCCGCCCGGGCCATCGATGGGTTTCGGCCCCAGCCCGAGGTCCAGCTGAACTCCCTGCCCGCCCTGTACCTCGCCAATAACGCAGACCGCATGACCCGCCGCACGCCAGCGCTCCAGCTGCGACCGGGCGGCACGCGGCAGGGTAAACAGCAGCACGTAGTCGTCGCCACCACGCAGCATCCAGTCGAGCTGCTGACGCTCGGACCAGCTGCGCAGGGCATCGGACATCGGCAGTTGCGGACCGTTGATCAGCAAACGCACACCACTGGCACTGGCGATATGCCCGGCATCGGCCAGCAGGCCATCGGAGATGTCCAGACCGGCAGTAGCGACCCCGCGCAGCAACTGCCCCAACGCGAGCTGAGGCAGAGGCCGCCAGAACCGGCGATGCAAGTAATCCTGGGCTGCCATCGGCAGACCCGTCGGCAGCGGCTTGCCAAGCACGACCTCCAGCCCGGCAGCGCCATCACCCAGACTGCCGCCGACGCAGAGCAAGTCACCGGGACGAGCGCCGGAGCGGGTCAGCGCCTGCCCGGCAGGCACCTGACCGAGCACGGTGACGCCAATATTGAGCGGGCCACGGGTGGTGTCGCCACCAATCAGGTTGATCCCCGCGTCACGTGCGGCGTCGGCCAGACCACTGGAAAACGCCTGCAGCCAGCCGGGCGTTGCCTGCGGCAGGCTCAGCGCGAGGGTAAACCCAAGGGGGGATGCGGCCATCGCCGCCAGGTCACTGACCGCTACCGCCAGGGCGCGATACCCCAGTTCGGCGGCGGGACAGTCTTTGGGGAAATGCACACCCTCAACCAGGGTGTCGGTAGAAATGACCAGTTGCTGCCCGGCAGCGGGCTGCAGCACTGCGGCATCGTCGCCGATGCCGAGGACAGTGGCGCCGGCATCGACAGCCCGTTCCAGACGCTCAGTGCGAAAGTAACGGGCGATCAGATCAAACTCGTCCAGCGCCATGGCCGGTGGATCAGCGTCCCTTGCGGGCGGCACCGACTTCGGCCTTGCGCAGGCGCGGAGCCAGCTTGTCGAGGATGCCGTTGACGTACTTGTGACCGTCGGTAGCACCGAACGACTTGGCCATCTCGATGGCTTCGTTAATGACCACGCGATACGGCACATCGATGCGCTTGAGCAGCTCGTAGACGCCGATGCGCAGTACGCTCAGCTCAACCGGATCAACATCCTTGATGTCCCGATCCAGCACACGACTCAGCTCATCGTCGATGTCACCGAGATTGCGCGGCACACCGGTCAGCAGCTCGTGGAAATACGCACTATCCACCTTGCTGAAGTCGTTGTCGGTGCGAAACTGCGCCTCGATATCAAACACCGGCAAATCAGCCATGTGCCAGGAGTACAGCGCCTGCATCGCCAGACTGCGTGCCTTGCGACGGGCCGACGCCTTGGGTCGGCCAGCTGCGGGGGAACTCTGCTGATCGTCCATCAGGCCTCCAGCTGCTTGATGACGCTGACCATTTCATACGCAGACATAGCCGCTTCAGCGCCTTTGTTACCAGCCTTGGTGCCGGAACGCTCGATGGCCTGCTCAATGCTGTCGACTGTCAGCACGCCGAAGGCAACCGGAATGCCGTACTCCAGAGATACCGCACCCACGCCCTTGACGCACTCGCCGGCAACGTATTCGAAGTGCGGGGTACCGCCACGGATGACCGCGCCGAGAGTAACAATGGCGACGTACTGCTTGAGGTCAGCGATTTTCTTGACCATCAGCGGAATTTCAAAGGCGCCGGGAACACGCACGATGGTGATGTCTGACTCCTTGACACCGTGGCGCTTGAGCGCGTCTACCGCGCCCTCTACCAGGCTTTCCACCACAAAGCTGTTGAACCGGCCAACGACCAGTGCATAGCGGCCTTGGCCAGTTACAAAATCACCTTCGATGGTACGGATAGCAGTCATGAACAATCTCTCTGTATAAAGAACCGGCAGGGCTCTGGGCGCTGCCGTGAATCAAATGGGTGAAGAAAACTACCTGCGTTGCCATCGCTGCGTTAAAAACAGGCCGGGACGCGGCGTCTCAGAATGCTCATTTACAACTCGTAAAGTCGAGCGCGACTCCGATCACTTCTTCGCCTGTTTTTGCCTTGCGCTGGCTGCCTCGCCTACGTTTTCTAAACAGTTGGTCAATCGCAGGGCAGGTATTCTACTACTTCCAGGTCAAAGCCGGATATGGCGTTGAACTTCATCGGGCTGGAAAGCAGACGCATCTTGCGCACACCCAGATCGCGCAGGATCTGCGAACCGGCCCCGACGGTATTATAGGTCGAGGGGCGGCGTGCCGCCGCGTTGCCGGTCCCCAGGTTGCTGACGTGCTCCAGCAGCGCAGCCGAATCGACCTGATTGCCCAGCATCAGCACCACACCACGGCCTTCAGCCGCCACCCGGCGCATCGCTTCCTGCAGGCTCCAGCGCCCGGCCTCGGGTACCAGGAACAGATCGCGCAGCGGATCCACGTTGTGCACGCGAACCAGCGTCGGCTCTTCCGGCTCAATGGTGCCGAGCGTCAGCGCAAGGTGCACCAGGTCTTCGGTACGATCACGATAGGCGACCAGGTTGAACTGGCCCAGCTCGCTGCTCAGCACCTGCTCGTCGACACGTTCAACCGTGCGCTCGTTGAGCAGACGGTAGTGAATCAGGTCGGCGATGGTGCCGATCTTGATGTCATGCTGCTTGGCAAACTCTTCCAGCTCCGGGCGACGCGACATGCTGCCGTCGTCGTTCATGATCTCGCAGATCACCGCCGACTCGCCAAACCCGGCCATGCGGGCCAGATCGCAGGACGCCTCGGTATGCCCGGCACGCGCCAGCACGCCGCCAGGCTGCGCCATCAGCGGAAAGATGTGGCCGGGGCTGACGATGTCATCGGCGGTCGCATCCGGCGCGGCAGCAGCCTGCACGGTGCGCGCGCGGTCAGCGGCAGAAATACCGGTGCTGACGCCGACGGCGGCCTCGATGGAGACGGTAAACTTGGTGCCAAAACCGGAGCCGTTGCGCTGCACCATCAGCGGCAGCTTCAACCGCTCGCAGCGCTCCAGACTCATCGGCATGCAGATCAGGCCACGGCCGTAGCGAGCCATGAAGTTGATGTGCTCGGCCTGGCAGGCCTCGGCGGCCATGATCAGGTCGCCTTCGTTCTCGCGGTCTTCGTCATCCATCAGGATGACCATCTTGCCGGCGCGAATATCTTCGATCAGTTCTTCGATGCTGTTCAGTTTCATCCGGCCCTCCGGGGGCAGGTTATATCAGGACTTGAGGAAACCGTTTTCGGCCAGAAACGCCATGCTGATGCCGGAGGAGGTCGGCTCGGCGGCTTTTTCGCCCAGCAGCAGACGTTCCAGATAACGGGCGATCAGATCCACTTCCAGGTTGACGATGGTGCCGGGCTGGTAATCGCCCATGACGGTTTCCTGCAGGGTGTGCGGAACGATGTTAAGGTGGAAGACCGCACCTTCCACCGCGTTGACGGTCAGGCTGGTGCCGTCGACGGTAATAGAGCCTTTATGGGCAATATATTTGGCCAGCTCGGCCGGCGCCTCAACCCGGAAATGCCAGGAGCGGGCGTCCTGATGCAGGGACAATACCTTGCCCACCCCGTCAACATGGCCACTGACCAGATGACCACCCAGACGTGTGGTCGGCGTCAGCGCCTTTTCCAGGTTGACGCGGCTGCCCGGCTTCAGGCTAGAGAGCGCGGTACGGCGGATGGTTTCCTGGCTGACGTCAGCCCAGAAACCATCACCGGGCAACTCAACGGCGGTCAGGCAAACGCCGTTGACCGCGATGCTGTCGCCCAATTTGACGTCCCCGAGATCCAGCTTGCCGGTGCGCACATACAGACGCACATCGCCGCCCTTGGGCTGCATGCTCTGGATCTGACCAACCGCTTCGATAATGCCGGTAAACATGAATTGCCTCGCTTTCGCCGTTGCCGGTCAGGAGACCAGCAGACCCAGACCGTAGACAGCAATGAAACCGAAGGCAAAGGCCATCAGCAACAGTCCAAAGCTGCGCAGGTAGGTAATGAATGTCAGGCCGGGCATCTTGCTCATGGCAACGATGCCGGCAGCGGAGCCAATTATAAGCAGGGAACCGCCCACACCGACAGCGTAGGTCAGGCCCATCCACTCGGCGACGCTCATCTGCAGGTCGGCTTTGAGCAGTGCAGCGGTCAGCGGCACGTTATCGATCAGAGCAGAGAGCATGCCCATCAGGAAGTTGGCCAGCAGGGTCGGCATAACGTCGTAGAGGGCGGTCAGGTTCTGCAGCGTACCGATGTACTGGAGCATGCCAACCAGCAGCAGCACGCCGAGGAAGAACAGCAGCGTCTCAAACTCGATAACCCGGATGTATTCCAGAATCGGATCTGCATCAATGTCTTCATTGAAAAACCGTGCAATCAAAAACATCAGCGCCAGACCGGTGAGGAACGTCAGCACTGGCGGGATCGCAAAGAACAGGCTGAGCAGGATGGTTGCGAGGATGGTCAGCAGGAACAGCGCACCGATTACCTGATCAACGCCACGCAGTTCGTGCAGCTGGCTCTTTTCGATAACGACCTCGTTGCCCATGCCGATCGACAGCAAAGCGGCCAGCAGCAGCACGGCCAGCAGCGCCGGGGCACTGAGCAGCAGCAGGTTGGTGATCTCGACCTTGTCGGCCATAAAGATCATCAGCGTGGTGACGTCGCCGGTGATCATCGCGACACCGCCGGAGTTCACCGCGAACACCACCAGCGTGGCGAAGCGCAGCATCTTGCGCAGCTCCAGATTGAGACTCAGCACCAGCGCCACCGACACCAGGGTGGCAGTGATATTGTCGGCGATGGAGGAAAAGACAAAACAGAATGCGCCGGTCAGAAACAGCAGCTTGCGCTCGGTAATGCGTCCGGGGAGGATGCGATAGATGACGTTTTCGATCAGCCCCTTCTTGTTGAGATAGGCGACGAAGGTCATGGTTGCCAGCAGGAACAGCCAGAGGCTGGCGATATCGGTGATGTTCTCGTTGAGAGCCTCCTGCACATGCTCCCGTACCGCATCGCTTGGCGCCGCGATAAACAGCACCAGCCAGGAAAGCGCCCCGAACAGCAGCACCACCTTGGCCTTGTTGACGTGGATGACTTCTTCCAGCACGACCCCCAAAAAGGCCACTACCGCCATGATCCACAGCAGTATCTGCACACTACTTTGCATTGTCTTACACTCTCAGGAAGGGAAAATCGGTCGTGCCGTGATGCGCCAGTCCTGGCCAATTGCGCGCATGTCGACGATGGCAACATCCATCGCCTCACTCATGCTTTCGAAGGGCAACTGCATCAACGGCCGCGCCTGACTTCCGAGCAGGCGCGGCGCCATATACACAATCAGTTCATCCACCAGCCCGGCACGCCAGAAGGCACCGGACAGGCCGGCGCCGGCTTCCACCAGCACCTCGTTGCAGCCTCGCTCGGCGAGGGTCTGCAGCACCGCGTGCAGATCGACCTTGCCATCTGCACCGGGGACCGCCAGCAGTTCGCTGCCGGCAGCTCGATAATCGTCGGCCGCCTGCTCTGCACTGGTGCTGATAACCAGCGTTGGCCCCGTTTCACGGAAAAAGCGCTGATCGAGCGGAACCCGGCGCAGGCTGTCGATCAGCACGCGCAGTGGCTGGCGCTCGGCGGCGGCCGCCGCCTCGTCGGCCGGCAAGCCGAGTTCAGCGGCCCGCACGGTCAGCGCAGAATCATCCAGCAACACGCTGTCGGCACCGCTGACCACTGCTCCGCTGCGCGCCCGCAGGCGCTGCACATCGGCGCGCGCCGCCGGGCCGGTAATCCATTTGCTTTCACCGCTGGCCATCGCGGTACGGCCATCGAGGCTCATCGCCAGCTTGACCCGCACCCAGGGCAGCCCCTGCTGCATGCGTTTGATAAAACCGGGATTGAGTGCCTGCGCCTGCGCTTCCAGCAGCCCGCAACTGACCTCGATACCGGCTTCGCGCAGCCGGTTCAGGCCGTTGCCGGCAACCTGCGGATTGGGGTCCTGCATGGCGGCCACCACGCGGCTGACGCCGGCCTTGACCAGCGCATCGGCGCACGGCGGAGTGCGACCGAAATGGCTGCAGGGTTCAAGGGTAACGTAGGCGGTTGCGCCGCGGGCCAGATCGCCGGCCTGCGCCAGCGCATTTACTTCGGCATGGCCTTCACCGGCCCGCACATGCCAGCCTTCGCCGACGATCCGGCCATCAGCAACCAGCACGCAGCCGACCCGCGGGTTGGGTTCGGTGGTGTAGACACCCCGCTCGGCGAGCATCAATGCCCGGCTCATCCACTCCCGGTCAGCCGCGCTCCACTCAGGCATCGGATTCGTCCTGATCGCGCCGAGCCAGACGCTCGATCTCTTCACGGAACTGATTGAGATCCTGGAAACGGCGATAAACGGACGCGAAGCGGATATAGGCGACTTCGTCGAGCTGTTTCAGCTCGCGCATGACCATCTCGCCGACAGCCAGCGCCTTGACCTCGCGCTCACCGGTCGCCCGCAAACGGTGCTTGATATGACCAATGGCCGCTTCGATCTGCTCGACGCTGACCGGGCGTTTCTCCAGCGCACGCTGAAGACCGGCGCGCAACTTGTCCTCGTCGAAGGGCTGACGCCGGCCGTCCTGCTTGATGACCCGCGGCAACACCAGCTCGGCGGTCTCGAAGGTGGTAAAACGCTCCTGACAGGCCAGACATTCGCGTCGCCGGCGCACCTGATCACCCTCGGCCACAAGGCGGGAGTCGATCACCTTGGTGTCATGGGCGCCACAGAATGGACAATGCATGCAGGTTTTCCCAGGTGGATAAAAAACGGCCTACATCTTACCTCTTTGTAGGCCGCGGATGAAATGTGTCATTACATTTCAACTACCAGATTGTCGCACCCGTCAGGGCACGGGAGCCGTCAGGTAACTGTCACGCAGCCTGCGCTTGGCCACCTTGCCGTTGTCATCCCGAGGCAGCACATCGACCAGCTCGACCCGCCCGGGCACCTTGTACCCGGCCATGTTGCTGCGGATAAACGCCTGAATGGCAGCTTCATTCAGCGCCGGGTCAGAGACAGCCACCACGGCCATCAGAGACTCACCGTACTCCGCGTCCGGGATACCGAATACCGCACAGTCGCGCACACCGGGCAGGGTGATCAGCACATGCTCGATTTCCGCCGGATAGATGTTCACGCCACCGGAGATCACCATGTCGGACTGGCGGTCGCAGACATACAGGTACCCGTCGGCATCGAGGTAGCCGATATCACCCACGGTTGCCAGATCGTCCAATCCGGCCTTGGCGCGAGCCGCTTCATTGTTCAGGTAGGTGAAGTCCGGCACCATCGGCTGACGCACATAGATCACGCCCGGCTCACCCACGCCGCACTCGCGACCGTCTTCGCTGACGATGCGAATCCGCGTGTCACCGATGGGCCGACCGACGCTGCCCGGCTTGCGCCGCGCCGACTGGGGGTCCTGCAGGGTGATCATGCCGGTCTCACTGGAGGCGTAGGTTTCAAAGATCACGTCGCCCCACCAGTCAAGCATCGCCTGTTTAACGTCCGGAGCGCAGGGCGCGCCGGTCGAGGCAACAAAGCGCACGGACGAAATATCGTACTTGGCCCGCACCTCGGCCGGCAGACGCAGCAGGCGGACGTACATGATCGGCACCAGATAAACGGTTTCGATCCGGTGCTGTTCGATCAGCGCCAGCGTCTGCTCGGCGTCGAAGCGCGGCATGACCACCAGTGTTTCGGCCTGCTGGATCGCCTGCTGGGCATAGGACGTGGGCGCGCTGTGATACAGCGGCGCGGTCACCAGCGCGCGGGTGCCCGGGGTAATGCCCCAGGCAATCCGGCACAGCTCACGCATATGCTCGGCCATCTGAGCGCGCGCCTCCGGCGGTGGCGCCAGCCGTACTACCCCCTTCGGGCGCCCGGTGGTACCCGAGGTGTAGGCAATGTGCGCCCGCGGCGTGCGCTCGGGACCGTCGTAAGGCGCTTGCTGCGCCAGCCAGCCTTCGTAGTCACGCGCATCCTCAGCGCCGGCACCGACCACCAGCACCTGCACGCCCGCCGGAATCGCGCCATCCAGCGTGGCCAGCAGATCAGCCTCGACAATCAACACCTTGGCCGCCGAGTCGTTCAGCAGGTAGGCCACCTCATCGCCCTTGAAGTGCCAGTTGATCGGGCAGTAGAAGCAGCCCGCAGTCTGACAGCTCAGGATCGCATCAATAAACGCCGGGCCGTTACGCAGCATCACGGCGATGACATCGCCATCCTCGATACCCATTCGGGCCAGCCCACCGGCCAGCCGCAGCCCCCGCTGCGCAACCTGCTCCCCGTCGCGGCGCAGCTCGCCGCAAACCAGTGCAGCAGTCATGCCTTGCTGCCAAACGGCTGGGTAATACGCGCCAGGCGCGCCTGCGCATCGTGATACTCGCGCTCCAGCTGGCTGACCGCCTCGGCTGTCGAAGTGACTGCAGCAATGCTGCCAACACCCTGCCCTGCGCCCCAGATATCGCGCCAGGCCTTGCTCTTGCTGCTGCCACCGGAACCGAACTTCATGCTGCTCTTGTCACCTTCAGGCAGATTGTCCGGGTCCATGCCGGCATTGACGATACTGGGCTTCAGATAGTTGCCGTGCACGCCGGTAAACAGGTTGCTGTAAACGATATCGTCAGCCGTGGTATCGACCAGCATCTGCTTGTAGGCCGCATCGGCATTGGCTTCATGGGTGGCGATAAAGCGGGTGCCCATATAGGCCAGGTCCGCGCCCATCGCCTGCGCCGCGAGAATCTGCTCACCCTTGGTAATCGAGCCGGACAGAATGATCGGGCCATCGTAGAAGGCTCGGATTTCCGACACCAGCGCGAACGGGCTGAGCTGACCGGCATGGCCACCGGCGCCGGCACACACCAGAATCAGACCATCCACACCCGCTTCAATCGCCTTTTTGGCGTGCTTGACGTTGATGACATCGTGGAACACCAGACCGCCGTAGCTGTGAATCGGGCCAACCACTTCATTGGGTGCGCGCAGGCTGGTGATGATGATCGGCACCTTGTACTTCACGCACAGCTCGACGTCGTGCTGCAGGCGGTCGTTGCTGCCGTGCACGATCTGGTTGACCGCAAAGGGCGCTACCACCGCATCCGGGTTCGCCGCCTTGTAGTCCGCCAGCTCGCTGGTAATGCGCTGCAGCCACTCGTCCAGCACTTCGGCCGGGCGCGCGTTGAGGGCCGGAAACGAGCCGACAACACCGGCCTTGCACTGGGCAATGACCAGGTCGGGGTTGGAGATGATAAACAGCGGCGAGCAGATGACCGGCAGGCTCAGATTACCTTGCAGCACGGTGGGCAGACTCATGGTTCGATTCCTTGTAGTTGTGATTGGACGACTATAGAAGCCTCTACTTTGATCTACAATGCGCACACACAATGCCCAAACTGTTTACCAATCGGCAACAATCATGGATATCAAAACCCTGCAGTACTTCAGTGCCATCGTCGAAGCCGGCGGCATGAGCGGTGCCGCCCGCCGGCTTGGTACCTCGCGCTCGCATATCAGCCGACGTCTGAAGGCACTGGAGCAGGATCTGCAGGTGCAGTTGCTGCGCCGCACCACCCGGCGGGTCGAGCCGACCCAGATTGGCTGGGCACTGTAAGAGCACGCCGCCCGCATCAGCCAGGAACTGAGCGCCCTGCAATCAACGGTCGACAACCTCGGCCGCAACCTGCGCGGTCACCTGCGTCTGAGCGTGCCCTCCGCGCTGGGCCAGCAGATCATCGGCCCGCTGCTGCTGGAATTCGCCGACACCTATCCGGATGTAACCCTGCAACTGACCTTCAGCAACCGCATCTTCGATCTGGTCGCCGAGGAAATTGACGTTGCCATTCGCGTCACCAACACCCCGCCGGATACGCTGGTGGCTCGTGATCTGGGTCCCATCGACTGGGTGCTGTGCGCCAGCCCCGGCTACCTGCAACGTGTCGGCAGGCCACAGAACCCGGAAGACCTGCTGCGCTGTGACGTGGTGAGCGTCAAGGTGCCGGATCTGCGCCTGCCGCTGGAGCTGTCCGATGGCAGGCACAGCCAGCAGCTGACCCTGCGTCCACGCCTGCAGACCGAAGACATGCTGTTCCTGCGCCGCGCCGCGCTGCAGGGGCTGGGTTGCGCGCTGCTGCCCTACTACGCAGTGCGCGAGGAGCTGAATGCCGGCAGCCTGACAGCCGTGCTGCCCGACTACCGCGCCCGGGTCGATGCCTGGGGCGATCACCTGTATCTGCTGACCGCGCCCAACCTCTATCCGACCCTGGCCACCCGGGCGCTGATCGAGTTCCTGCGCACCCGGCTGGCCGACATTCCGCTGACGCCGCAGCATCCGGCAGCGGGTGAAGTCGCTACAATACCCGTCTGATTTCAGGAAGCCGACCATGACCCTCGAAGCCCTTACCGCCGAACTGCACAAGGTTCTGCCCGACGCCGCGCTTGTGCCGAGCCGCCTGCCGGGTCTGCCGGAACTGGAGTTGTGGCTGCTCGATCCGAGTAATCTGGACCGCGCCTTCGCCACTGACGAAACCCGCCGGCTGCTGGAGCACCCGCCCTACTGGGGCTTCTGCTGGGGCAGCGGCCTGGCGCTGGCGCGCTGGGTACTGGACAACCCCGAACAGGTGCGTGGCAAGCGGGTACTGGACTTCGGTGCCGGCTCCGGCGTGGTCGCGCTGGCCTGCCGCATGGCCGGTGCCGAACAGGCCATCGCCTGCGATCTGGACCGGCCCGCGCTGCTGGCCTGCGCCCTCAACGCCCGACTCAACGACATGCAGATCGTGCTGTCCAATGACTACTTCGCCGTCGAAGGCGAGATCGATCTGCTGATCGCCGCCGACGTGCTCTACGACGTCGACAACCGCCCACTGCTCGACCACTTCGCCGAGCGTGCCGACAAGGTGCTGATCGCCGACTCCCGGGTACGCAACCTGAGCCACCCGCGTTACCGGCGCAGCGCCATCCTGCCGGGCCGCACCTGGCCCGACCTGGGTGAGCCGCTGGAGTTTCGCGACGTCAGCCTGTATCAGCTCAACCCTTGACCTTGGCGCCAGCGCCACCATATAAGCCAGACTCGACATCACCGCAGCGGAATAGCCCATGTCATCGCCTTACCTGTTCGACGCCACCACCGATACCTTCGATCGCTATGTACTCGAAAACTCCTTCCATAAACCCGTGCTGGTCGACTTCTGGGCCGACTGGTGTGCGCCCTGCAAGGCGCTGTTTCCGGTGTTGGAGAAAATTGTCGACAGCTACGAGGGGGAACTGCTGCTGGCCAAGGTCAACTGCGATGCCGAGCCCGGCCTGACCGAACGCTTCGGCATTCGCAGCCTGCCGACCGTGGTGCTGTTCAAGGACGGTCAGCCGGTCGAAGGCTTCGCCGGTGTGCAGCCCGAGGGTGCGATTCGCGACTTGCTCGCGCCGCACGTCAACGAGCCCGCTGCCGCAGCCGAAGCGCCGGAAGAGGATCTGGCCGCTCAGGCACAGGCGCTGATCGACGCCGGTCAGCCGCAACAGGCCATTGCCCTGCTGCAAGCCGCGCTGCAGGCCGAAGCCGACGATGCGCTGCTGCTGGTCCTGGCCCGCGCGCTGCTGGCCGATGGCCAACTGGATGACGCCGACAAGGTGATCAACGCCGTCCAGAACAAGGACAGCCACAAACAAGCCCTGAGCGCGCTCAAGGCCCAGCTCAGCTTCGCCCGTCAAAGCGCCGGCTTCGCGCCCCGCGCCGAGCTGCAGGCCCGCCTCGACGCCGATGCCGCCGACAGCGAAGCCCGCTACCAGCTGGCCCTGCTCGATCTCACCGCCGGCCACAGCGACAACGCGCTGTCGGCCCTGCTTGAGCTGCTGCAGCGTGACCGCAGCTGGAACGACGGCGCCGCGCAGAAGACTCTGTTGCAGGTGTTTGATCTGCTCGGTGGCGAGCATCCGCTCACCGTGCAGTACCGCCGCAAGCTCTATCAGGCCCTGTACTGATCGACCGCAGGCTCCCGAGTCGTCGCAGCCACGCGGCCGGGAGCCTCAATTCAGGGTTGCCTTGGCGAAAAAATGAAATAAGATAACGTTTTATTTAAAGCCGGAGTCCAACCATGCGCCGCACCCTGCTTGCCCTCAGCATCGCCCTGTTTTCCAGCCAAGGCGCCTTTGCCGAAGACCACCAGCACGCCAGCCTCGGCGCCCACGAGCACGGCGTTGCCAGTCTCAATCTCGTGGTGGATGGCAATCTGGTGAGTCTGGAGCTCGACAGCCCCGCGACCAATCTGGTTGGCTTCGAGCACGCGCCAGGCACTGACGAGGATCGCGCCACCGTCGCCCGCGTCAAAGCGGCTCTCGAGCAGGCCGACACACTGTTCAGCTTCTCCCCGGCTGCCGGCTGCACACTGCAGCAGGTCGAGCTGGAAAGTCCGCTGTTTGCCGCCGACGAGCACGAGCATCATGACGAGCACGCACATGGCGAACATGAGCACCATGATGACCACGACGATCATCACGACCACGAACACAGCGCACATGCCGATATCGAGGGCCGCTTTGACTTCAACTGCTCGTCCCCCGAGCGACTTGAAGCGCTGACCCTGCCGTTGTTCAATAGCTTCCCGGCGATGCAGCGCATTCAGGTGCAGGCCATCACCACCAGCGGCCAGCGTGGCGCCGTGCTGACCGCCGACCAACCCACGCTGTCACTGGACTGAAGCCGCCATGAGCAAACCTCTGCTGCAAGTCACTGACCTGCAGTTCGCCTGGCCGGGCCAGCCAACCTTGCTGGATATCCCGGCGTTCAGCCTGCAAGCGGGCGAGCGGCTGTTTCTCAAGGGCCCGTCCGGCAGCGGCAAGACCACGCTGCTCGGACTGCTCGGTGGAGTGCACCAGCCGCAGAGGGGCGAGATCAACCTGCTGGGCCAGTCACTGGGTCAACTCTCCGCCCTGCGCAGAGACCGCTTTCGCGCGGACCACACCGGTTACCTGTTCCAGCAATTCAACCTGCTGCCGTATCTCTCGGTACTCGACAACGTCACCCTGCCCTGTCGCTTCTCCAGCCTGCGCCGTGAACGCGCGCTGCGTCAGCAACCCGATTTGAATACCGCTGCCGGGCACCTGTTACGCGAGCTTGGCTTGAGTGACATCACGCTGCAGCAACGCAGTGCCAATGCCCTGTCGATCGGCCAGCAGCAGCGCGTGGCCGCCGCCCGCGCCCTGATCGGTAGCCCCGAGCTGGTGATCGCCGACGAGCCGACCTCGGCGCTGGACGCCAACAGCCGCGACGCCTTTCTCAAGCTGCTGTTCGACGAATGCGCGCAGATGGGCAGCAGCCTGCTGTTTGTCAGTCATGACACCAGCCTCGCCACGCGCTTTGATCGCGCCCTGTCACTGGCCGAGTTGAACCGCGCCAGCCAGCCGGAGACGTTCTGATGTATCTGCTGCGCCTTGCCATCCAGAGTCTGGCCAACCGCCGTTTTTCCGCGCTGCTCACCGTCATTGCCATCGCCCTGAGCGTCACCCTGCTGCTGGCCGTTGAGCGGGTTCGCACCGAGGCTCGCAGCAGTTTTGCCAGCACCGTCAGCGGCACAGACCTGATCGTTGGAGCCCGCTCGGGCTCGGTGCAGTTGCTGCTGTACTCGGTATTTCGCATCGGCAACGCCACCAACAATATCCGCTGGGACAGCTTTCAGCAGATCAGCCAGCAGCCGCAGGTCAAATGGGCAATCCCACTGTCGCTCGGCGACTCGCACCGCGGCTTTCGCGTGCTGGGTACCAGCCAGGCCTACTTCGACCATTACCAGTTTGGTCGCGACCGCAGCCTGAGTTTCAGTCAGGGGCAGCCATTTGCCGATCTCTACGACGCCGTGCTCGGCGCGGACGTGGCACGCGAACTTGGATACCAGCTGGGTACCGAGATGGTGCTGGCCCACGGCGCCGGTGCCGTCAGCTTCGTCAACCATGCCGACAAGCCCTTCAAGGTTGTTGGCATCCTGGCCAAAACCGGGACACCGGTCGACCGCACCATCCACGTCAGTCTGCACGGTATCGAGGCGCTGCACGTCGACTGGCAGCAGGGCATGCCGGCCCGCGGAGCCGGTCAGATCAGTGCCGAGCAGGCGCGTGAACTGGACCTGACACCACACGCCATCACCGCCTTCATGCTCGGGCTCAACCGCCGCATCGACACCTTTGCGCTGCAACGCCAGATCAACGAGTTCAGCGGCGAACCGCTGCTGGCTATTCTGCCGGGCGTTGCCCTGCAGGAGCTCTGGAGCCTGCTCAGCGTGGCCGAAAAGGCGCTGCTGCTAGTCTCGGTGTTCGTCGTGCTGACCGGGCTGGTCGGTATGCTCACCGCCATCCTCAGCGGCCTGAACGAGCGCCGACGCGAGATGGCCGTGCTGCGCTCGGTCGGTGCCAGACCGCTGCACATTTTCAGCCTACTGTTACTGGAAGCGGTGAGCCTTACCCTTGCCGGCATCGCCCTCGGGCTGGGACTGCTGTACGCTGGCATCGCCGTTACCGCCCCCTGGCTGGAACAACAATACGGCCTGTTTATGCCCCTGAGCTGGCCGACCCGCAGCGAACTGACGTTACTGGCCTGCATCGTCGCTGCCAGCGTGCTGATGGGCTGCATTCCGGCCTGGCGCGCCTACCGTCAGGCACTGCTCGATGGCCTGTCCATTCGTCTTTGATTTCTGCAGGAAGCCTGATGCGCCTGACACGCTTGTTTGCCCTGACCCTCAGCCTGCTGATACTGCCGGCCGAAGCCGCCCGAGAGCTCAGCTGGGATGACCTGGTACCCGCCGGTACCGGCCACCTGTACGGCATGCCGCCGGCACAGCACAACGGTTTGCAGTCGGAAGATCAGGCTCCAGCCAATCCGCTGACTCAAAGCATGGCGAACGCACCGACCGTCGCCGAGCTGGACGGCCAGGAGGTCAAGCTGCCGGGCTATGTTGTGCCATTGAATGTAGACCCCAGCCAGCGCGTTACCGAGTTTCTGCTGGTACCCTACTTCGGTGCCTGCATCCACGTACCGCCTCCGCCGTCGAACCAGATCGTGCTGGTCCACAGCGAAATCGGTATTGCGCTGGACGCCACCTGGGTACCGTACTGGATTACCGGCAAGCTGCGGGTTGAGCAGAGCGAAAGCGAACTGGCCAGCGCCGGTTACCGGCTGGAGGCCAGTGCGATCGAAGAGTTTGTCTACTGATCCATACCCAGCGCCTGCTGCGCCGCTGCCCTCAGGCTGGCAAGCTGACGACGCTGGGCGGCACTGGCGGGCTGAATCCCCTGAACCATAGCAAGCACGTCCTGCCACTGCGCCTGCTGGTAGTGCAACCAGGCCACCTGCAGCCGATCCGCTGTTTGCCCGGAGGCGCCAGCTACCTGTTGCCAGACCTTCAGCGCCTGCGGGTAATCCCGCGCTGCCTGCCACAACTGCGCCAACTGGCGCTGTCGCTCCAGCGTCGTTTGCAGCAGGCGCTCACGGAGTAGCTGTTCGAGTAATCGCGCTGCCTGCCATGGCGCGCCCGCACGGGCGTGCAGGGCAATCAGGCTCTCCATGTCAGACGCCTGCAGACCGACGCCGGCCAGCTGCGCGAGCCGCATGGTCGCCGCCGCCTTGCCCTGTTCACCGGCCAGACTCTGCAGACTCGCCAGTTGGCGCCAGCTGGCGGCGTTTCCGGGGGCACGCTGCAGGAGCACCTGTTGCCAGCGCGCCGCCGCTGCGTAGCGCTTGAGTTCGTAATTCATGCCAACCAGCAACTGATACCAGCTGTCGTCCGCCGCCGGGCGCTCGCGTACCACCTGCTCTGCCAGCGGCAGTGCCTTGTCGAACTGCCCAAGCTGGCGATACGCCTGCACCTGCAACTGACGGATAGCATCACTCGGTGGCAACAGCGCCAGCTCAACCGCCGCCTGCTGATAGCGCTCCTGCTGCAGCAACAGCCGCGCCAGATTGGCACGATCCTGCGCCTGCGCTTCGGCACCCAGAGCATCCTGCTTGAGAGTCTCGCTCAGCCAATGAATCGCGTGCTCGGGGTCGTTAGCATCAATCGCCAGGTAAGCCAGCCGCTGCTGCAGCAACGCCCGCTCAAGACTTCCCTCCGCGCTCGCCGGCAGAGCGGCCTGCAACTGCAGCCGGGCGCCGGTCGTATCACCACGCTGCTCGGCGGCCCTTGCGTCGTCCAGTGCCTTGTAAACGGCAGGATCAATCTGCGCAGCCGACAGTGGCGTTGCCAGCAGCAACCAGCCAAACAGCCAGCCACGCATCAGTGCTTGCCCTCAAGGACAAAGTTGAACACCTTGGTAGCCTCCCGTGCGACCGGTACGCCGTTCTCCTGCCGGGGTACAAAGCGACTGCGACTGATTGCTCGCCGAGCCGCACGATCAAACACACCGGGCGGCTCCGAGGCGATCACCTCGATATCCTCCACCCGGCCTTCGGCATTGACCGTGAACCGCAAGGTCACAGAACCCTCGATTCCGGCCGCCGCCGCCCGCATCGGGTAGTCCGGAGGCACTTCACTGAGCGGCACCAGTTCCTCGGCACTGCCCGCCACAGCGCCATGGGCAGGCGCCGCCGCTGCTGGTGCACTGACCGCAGCCGAGGGCCCGACGGCAGCCGCCTCCAGCGGAGGTAACACCGGGGCAGCGCTGAGGCGCAGGTCCGCCTGCAACTGTGGAATTTCAATTTTCAGTTCAGGGGCTGGCAATGGCGGCGCCTCAACGGCAGGCGGCTGCAATGGTGGACGCTGGGGTGGCGTTGGGCGCTCCGGCACCGCTTGCTGCGGCTGATGCTCATTGCGGCTGTCGGCAACGCTGCGGGTGACGCCGATGCGCACCAGTTCGCGCTCCGGCATCTGCGCCCGTTCAGGTGGCGTCACCAGCGCCAGCATCAGGCCAAACAGCGCCAGGGCGACCAGCAGCGCCAGCAAAAAGCTGCCGATCAGCCGCATCACTGTCCTGCCGTAGCGGCGAGCGCCACGTCACTGACGCCTGCCAGCCTGATCTGATCCATCACCCGCACCACGAGGCCGGTACGGGCATCGCGATCAGCCTGAACGACCACCGTGCTGTCCGGCTGATCGACGCGCATGCGCTCAACCCCGGCACGCACCGCACGAATATCGACCGGCTTGCCGTCCATCCAGATCTCGCCATCGGCGCTCACAGCGACCAGGATGCTGGCGCGCGGTTTGCTCACCGCGCTGTCTGCACTCGGGCGCAACACATCAATGCCCGCTTCGCGCACAAAGGAGCTGGTGACAATAAAGAAAATCAGCATGATAAAAACAATGTCGAGCATCGGTGTCAGGTCGATACCCGCTTCGTCTTCGCTACCGGCGTGATGTCTGCGCATGCGCATCAGCTGCTCTCCTAATCCTGCTGCAGGCGGTCGGACAGACGCTGCAGCGCACGCCGCGACTGCTGGTCCAGCCGTGCCAGACAAAACAGACCGCTGATCGCGATCACCATTCCGGCCATGGTCGGCACCGTCGCACGCGACACACCGGCGGCCATCGCCCGGGGGTTGCCATTGCCACTGAGCGCCATCACGTCAAATACCTGAATCATGCCGCTGACCGTGCCCAGCAGCCCGAGCAGCGGACACAGCGCGATCAGCACCCGCACCAGCGGCAGAAACCGGCTCAGTTGTGCCTGCGCCTGCGCCAGCCAGGCGGTGCGAATATGCCGCGCCGCCGCGCTGCGCCGCTCACCGCGCGCCAGCCAGCGTTGCTGCAACGCCCGCGCCTGCTGCGGAAACACCCGCGCCAGATACCACAGCCGCTCCAGCATCAGCGTCCACAGCATTAGGGTGGCGACCAAAATGGTCCACAGCACCCAGCCACCGCTGTCGAGGAACGCCAGCAGGCGCCAGAGCAGATCAGTCACGCGACTCTCCACCACCCAGATGCAGCGCGATCAGACCGGCACTCTGCTGCTCCAGCAGCTGCACCAGCGCTTTGCTGCGCGCCACCACCAGGGTATGCAGAAACAGCAGCGGAATGGCCGCCAGCAAGCCCAGAACGGTGGTTACCAGCGCCTGGGAAATGCCGTCTGCCATGAGTTTCGGGTCACCACTGCCGTACTGGGTAATAGCCTGGAAGGTGACGATCATACCGGTCACGGTACCCAGCAGACCCAGCAACGGTGCCACCGCAGCGAGCAGTTTGATCAGCCCCTGCCAGCGTTCCAGCGCCGGCGTCTCGCGCAGAATGGCCTCATCCAGCTTGAGCTCAAGGGTGTCCAGCGCCTCCAGTCGCGGCTTGCTGCCGATCACGCTCAACACGCGCCCCAGCGGATTGTCACTGCGCAGCGCGTCCAGGTCATCAATCTGCCGATCCACGCCGCGCTGCACCCGCTGCAGCCAGATCAGCCGCGCCAGCGCCAGCAGCACGCCCAGCCCCCCCAGCGCCACAATCACATACCCCACGATGCCACCCTGCGACACGCGCGTCAGCAGGTCCGGCGTGCGTTGCAGCTGGGCGATGACCTGACCTCGGGCGGGATCGATCAGAATATCGCCAGGCACCTCACGGGGCGCGAGAAAGTCGGCAACCAGCCCGCTGCCACCCGGCTGACGGGCGGCCAGCTGCAGGCTGTTGGACTCGGGCTGATACAGCAGATAACCCGGTTCGGAGAGGGCAACAAACGGGCCGACCAGCACCACCGGAGTCGCCGCGCTGCGGCCCTGGCGATCAACCACCGATGCGCTGATCCGGGCGACCTCGCCACTGGCGGTCATATCCTGCTGCAACCGATACCAGAACTGCTCGAGCGCCTCGACACTGGGGATTCTGCTGCTTTGCGCCAGCGCCTCCAGCTCGTCGCGCCGTTCGGGAAAACGGCTGTTGAGCTGCGAGCCCTGCCACTGCCCGAGGGTATCCCCGGCGCTCTGGCGAACAACCCCGAACAGCTCGCCGAGATTGCCGCTGCGCTGGGTCAGCTCTTCTCTCAGTGCAGCCAGCTGCTCACCCTGGGCCTTGAACTGCGCATCCAGCTGATCGGCCCGGGCCTGGGCCTGAGCCAGCCGCGCACGCGCCTGCGCCAGCCGCTGTTGCTGCTGATCACGCTCGCGCAGAAACTGCTGCTCCCGCGCCTGCATCGCTGCCTGCTCGGCGCTGCGGGTATCACGGATGCTTTGCAGCAGGGCGTCCTTGTCCAGTGTTTGTGCCTGCACCAGCGGCGCGAGTAAACAGACAAACAGGAAAGCAAGCCACTTCATGGCGCCACCTCCACACTGACCTGCGGCATCGGCAGACGCAACATCTGCGGCGTCTGCTCGTTGCGGGCAATCGCCATCCCCTGATCCAGCGCACGCCGATAGCTGGACGGCAGCGCCTGCCATTGCCCATGGGCGGCGTCCCAGTAGCCCTGCTGCCGACCATCCAGACTCTGGAAGAACAGCATCAGCCGACCAACCCGCAAAAACTCGACAACCCGCTGCTGATCCCCATCATTGAGCGGGCCACGCCAGGCCTCCAGCGTGCGGCCGTATTCACTCTCGATCTGATAGGCCTCCAGCACCCGACGGTACAACTCCGCGATGCTGACATCGGGGTCAACCAGCAGGGCCTGCAAACGGGCGACCCGCTCCTCCCGTTCGTCCAGCAGGAAGGGCAGATCCAGAGCAATAAAGGCATCCAGCGATTCGATCATGCGCCGGATCAGCGGCAGCATTTCCCGCTGGGTGTCGGCGACGCTGTCGATCTGCTGTTGCAGGCTGGCGATCTCGTCTGCCTGGCTCGCGACCAACTGTTGCATTCGCTCGCTGTAATCGATCAGGGCATCGGCCTGGGTCACGGCGTGGCGATAAGCCTCCAGCGCGGCGCGGGTTGCCTGATCCAGCTCATTGATACGCTGCTGCGCCGCGACCGCATCATCAACAAGCGCCTGACTCTGCTGCTGCGCCTGCTCAAGAGACTGCTGAGCCTGCAGCGTCAACGGCAATGTCAGCAGCACCACCGTCAGCCATAATGGTTTCATCCAGCGTTCCTCGAACTCACCGGCCACCTGAAGACGGCCAAAGACAGCCATTGTCAGTTTTGTTGGCAGTGCGGGCAACCGTGACCTCAGTCACAGCCTGCGGCAGCCTGCCGCACTCAACTCTGCCAGCAACTTGCTCCAGATCAATAGTCGTTACTGCGCTTGCTCGTACAGTTGCACCTGTCCAACACACTAGGAGACAGAACATGTCAGCTTTCGCATCCCGCCTCGGCCTTGCAGCCCTTTTCGCCCCTGCACTGCTGGCCGTTTCGGTAACCGCTCAGGCCTACCAGGCAGGCGACGCCATCGTTCGCGTTGGCGCGGTTGCCGTTGACCCGCAGGAAGACAGCAGCAACGTGACTCTCAATGGCGCTGATATCGGCACCGATGTCGGCGTCGACAGTAACGTCCAGCTGGGTATCACCGGCACATACATGCTGACCGAGCATGTGGGCATCGGCATCCTGGGCGCTACGCCGTTCGAACACAGCATCAACCTGAACGGCGTGGGCAAACTGGCTGACATCAAGCACCTGCCACCGACCGTCACCTTGCAGTACTTCCCGATGCACAGTGCTTCCAAGCTGCAGCCTTACGTCGGTGCCGGTCTGAACTACACCACCTTCTTCAGTGAAGAGTTTACCAGCGCCAACAAGGCCGCCGGTTTCAGCAACCTGGACCTGGATGACTCTATCGGTCTTGCCCTGGAAGCCGGCGTTGACTATCAGATTGGCGAACGCCTGATTCTGAACGGCGCCATCTGGTACGCCGACATCGATACCGAAGCCTCTTTCGAGCTGAACGGCAATAAAGGCAAGGTTGACGTCGAGATCGATCCGATGGTCTACATGGTGAGCCTGGGCTACAAGTTCTAAGCCCTCCTCCCGCACTCACGGCTGCACTTTCCCCTGGGATCCTTGTGATCTCAGGGGATTTTTTTATCCAGCAATTCGGGCAGGCCGATGCGCCAGGTGCGCGGCTTGATACCAAAGACATGCAGCAGGCGACGACCGCTGAGCACCGCGTTGCGCGGTTCGACTGCCGCGGCGGGCTGGGTCTCGAAGGCAACCGGCTCAATGCCCGGCTCGCGCTCGATTCGCCCGCAGGAAACCAGTTCCTGAGCCAATGTCCGGGCGAAGCTGATCCAGCTGGCCATTTCTCCACTTGCATAGTGATAACACCCGTACAGCTGGGCGTTGCAGTCCAATTGCTTGAGCGCACTCAACACTACCCGCGCCATATCCGCCACGGGAGTCGGGTTCCCCCGCCACTCCTCGGCCAGTACGACGGTCTCACCGCTGCACAACTGACTGATAAGGCGCTGCAGCAGGCCGCCTTCGGACGAATCCAGAACCCAGCTGAAACGCAGCAGCAGATGACGGGAGCAGCACTGCTCCAGCAAGCTGTCCAGCGCAGCCTGCTGTGCCCCGTGCAGACCAATTGGCTGCAACGGATCCTTCTCGGTGTAGGGCTGCCCCTTGCTGCCGTCAAACACACGCGTATTGGAGAGCATGCACAACAGCAGATCACGCTGCCGGCATTCCGCAATCAGTTGCCGGGCGAATGCCGTATGCTGATCCAGCGCTTCGGCAGTGGGTGCCAGCACCTGAAACTGCTGGTGGTAGAACGCCAGATCAACAACCGCATCCGGCTGCAAAGCATCCAGCCACCCGGCGATAGCAGACGGTTGCCAATCGGCGGGCTCCTCGTCCAGCGTAAGAAACTCAATGTCTTCCGCTGCCGCCTGCACCGTCAGTGCGCGCCCGAGGAGTGACGACTTGCCCAGCAGCAACACCCGCATCCGCATGCTTTGTTGACCCTTGATCCTGATAACCCGAGACAGCCTGTATTGTGCAGTCTCAGGCCAACGACGTCACCTGTGGAAACTCAGGTATAGGTAATCAGGTCACGGTGCTGAAGGTTATCCAGGTGCGGAACGCTGTTGAAACTGCTCAAGCGCATGTTGTGCTGATTGAATACGCACTGAATGATCGCGGTGTTGCGGGTCTGCAGATTCAGCTCGACCATGGTCCGGCTGGGCGCCTCGAGCAGTTGTCGCACCAGCATGGCAATAGCGCCGCCAGAGCTCACAGCCAGCACCTTGCTGCCCTTGTAGTTGGCCATGATGTGCTCACGCACCGAAAGGATACGATCCTCGAAGCTCGCCCAGGTTTCCGGCAGTTCCCCCTGCAATTCGCCTTCGGACCAGAGCACGATGCCCTGCTTCAGGCGTTTGAAAAAATCGGCTACGGTCGGCTTTTCCGGCAAGGCCTGCTCGGGGTGCTGAGCGAGAAAGGCGTGCAGAATCGAGTGAAAGTCGAACTCGTTCAACTCCGGAAAGACCTGAAAGCCGCTGGCCTCAATTCCCATGCCGGCGCAGATGCCCTCGGCCGTTTCGCGGTGGCGCACCATGTCACCCGTCAGGATGTGATCAAACTGCAGCTGCTGGGTCGCGAAGTATTCGCCCAGCATCCGCGCCTGCTGATGCCCCTTTGGTGACAGCTGATCGTAGTTGTCGCTGCCGAACGACGCCTGACCGTGACGAACGAAATACACCTCTGACATGTTGCTCTCTCTGTGCTGGAGTGATTGGGCAACCCGCTGCCCGGCATCATCTGCGACACAGGAGCTTTCACGAGCCATAAAAAAACCCGGCAGACCGGGGATACAGGATCCTAGGTCATGCCGGGTTGCGGCGACAGCTACATTCTAGAACGGAATGTCATCATCAAAGCTGTCGTAATCCGGTGCCGACTGCTGCGGCGCGGCCTGCTGCGGCTGCGCGGCGGCCTGCGGCTGGGCCGCGGGACGCTGCGGGCGGGACTGGCTCATGCCCTGTTCGCCACCGCCCTGACGGCTGTCGAGCAGCTGCATCTGACCGCCCATGTCGACCACAACCTCGGTGGTGTAGCGCTTGACGCCGTCCTTCTCCCACTCGCGGGTCTGCAGACGACCTTCGACGTAGAGCTTGGAGCCCTTGCGCGCGTACTCGCCAACCACCTCGGCGATACGGCCAAAGAACACCACACGGTGCCACTCGGTACGTTCCTGCATCTGGCCAGTCTGCTTGTCCTTCCAGCTGTCAGTGGTTGCCAGGGTGACGTTGGCGACTGCGTTGCCATTGGGCAGGTAGCGCACTTCCGGATCACCACCGACATTACCGATCAAAATTACCTTGTTGACGCCTCTGGCCATTCTATTCTCCTGATATGCCTGGGTGATCAAACGGGTGCTGCGACCCGGTCCAACGCTTCACGATCCAGCAGTTTGCTATCGACTTTCAAGTAGGCAGCCGATTCGTCGGCAACAATCACGACGTCGGTCACACCTGCGACAGCAAGCAGGCTGGCGGCCAGGCCTGCGTCTCTGATGCGATCAGAGGACACGGCCAACCGGTAACTGGTTACGTAAGGCGGTTCGCGCATGGTAACACCAATAGCCAGCCACGACAGCGCCAGCAGCGCGCATCCGACGAATACCCCGCCCAGACCAAAATGGGCGAACAGCCAGCCGCCAAACATGCCACCCAGTGCCGCCCCGGCAAACTGACTGGTGGAATACACGCCCATAGCAGTGCCCTTGCCGCCTGCCGGGGCAATCTTGCTGAGCAACGACGGCAAGGTCGCCTCCAGCAGGTTAAAACCGACAAAGAACAGGATGATGCAGGCGACCAGCCAGGGCAGCGAAGCCTGGGTCAGCCAGAACAGCGGCTGGACCAACACCAGCAAGGCCACCGCACCCAGCAGCACTCTCTTCATCTGACGCTGCCTTTCGGCGTAAATAATGAACGGCACCATACCGAAGAACGACAGCAGCAAGGCCGCCAGATAGACCCACCAGTGCTCTTCCTTTGGCAAGCCGGCCTGCTGCTGAAGCGCCAGCGGAATCGCCAGAAAGGTCGCCATCAGAATGGCGTGAAGGCAGGCGATGCCGTAATTCAGCCGCAACAGTTCAGAATTGGCGAGCGCCGGTCGCAGGGCACCGCGCACAATCCCGGCATCGCGGTGGAGAAGCACCTGCTGCGGCGTCGGCACGACCAGCAGCACCAGGCCAATACCAACGATCGCCAACATCGAGGTCGACAGAAAGACGCCGCCCAGCCCGGCGATGCCTGCAACGACCGGCCCGGCCACCATCGCGACGGCAAAGGCCAGGCCGATACTCATGCCGATCATCGCCATGGCCTTGGTACGGTGCTGTTCACGGGTCGAGTCGGCAACCAGCGCCATGACGGCGGCTGCGATGGCACCCGCCCCTTGCAGAATCCGCCCGGCTATAACCTGTTGAATGCTGTCCGCCCCTGCCGCCAGCAGGCCCCCAGCCGCAAACAGCACGAGACCGAAGATAATGACCGGTTTGCGCCCGATCCGATCGGACAGCATGCCGAAGGGAATTTGCAGCACAGCCTGGGTCAGCCCGTAGGCACCGATAGCCATACCAATCAGCAGCGGCGTGGCCCCCTGAAGTTGCTGGCCATAGGTCGCCAGCACCGGCAACACCATAAACAGACCCAGCATGCGAAATGCAAAAACCAGCGCCAGCGAGATCGAGGCGCGGCGTTCCTGCGGACTCATCGAGTCAACCTGATGCATGACAGCTCCGGGTAAAAGCGCGGATTTTATCATGCCTTTCCGGTGACCGGGACGGCCATGCAAGTGGACGCATGAAGACGGCCGAACTTTGCCGCCACACCGGCGCAGGCCGTATACTTCTCCGCTTTGTCGGCTGCGAGGTGAGAGTACTGTGGATACGATCCAGATACGGGGTGCACGCACACACAACCTGAAGAACGTCGACCTTGATCTGCCACGCGACAAGCTGATCGTGATTACCGGCCTGTCAGGCTCGGGCAAGTCGTCGCTGGCCTTTGATACGCTCTACGCCGAGGGCCAGCGCCGTTACGTCGAGTCTCTATCGGCCTATGCCCGGCAGTTCCTGTCGATGATGGAGAAGCCGGACGTCGACCACATCGAAGGCCTATCGCCAGCCATCTCGATCGAGCAGAAGTCCACCTCGCACAACCCGCGCTCCACCGTCGGCACCATCACCGAGATCTACGACTACCTGCGCCTGCTGTTTGCCCGCGTCGGCACCCCGATGTGCCCGGACCACAACCTGCCGCTGGCCGCCCAGACCATCAGCCAGATGGTCGATCAGGTGCTGGCCATGCCGGAAGGCAGCAAATTGATGCTGCTGGCACCAGTCATGCGTGAACGCAAGGGCGAACACCTGGCCCTGATTGAAGAGCTGCGTGCGCAGGGCTTCGTCCGCGCCCGCATCGATGGCCGCATCCACGAACTGGATGAGGCGCCGGCGCTGGACAAGAAGCGCAAGCACACCATTGAGGTCGTGGTTGACCGCTTCAAGGTCCGCGCAGACCTGCAGCAGCGTCTGGCCGAGTCATTCGAGACGGCAATCAGCCTGGCCGACGGCATTGCCATCATCGCCCCGATGGAGGGCGAGGACGGCGAGGAAGTTACCTTCAGCGCACGCTTTGCCTGCCCGGAATGCGGCCACTCGATCAGCGAACTCGAACCGCGCCTGTTCTCCTTCAACAACCCGGCCGGCGCCTGCCCTGGCTGTGACGGTCTGGGCGTGAAACAGTTCTTCGACGCCCGTCGCCTGGTCAATGGCGAGCTGACGCTGGCCGAGGGCGCCATCCGCGGCTGGGACCGCCGCAACGTCTATTACTTCCAGATGCTCAGCTCACTGGCGGAGCACTACGGCATCGATCTCGACCAGCCGTTTGAAAAGCTGCAGGAACCACACCGCAAGCTGATCCTCAGCGGCACCGGCAAGGACAACGTACCGTTCCGCTACCTCAACGATCGTGGCGACGTGGTGCGCCGCGAGCATCCGTTCGAGGGCATCCTGCCGAACCTGGAACGCCGCTACCGGGAGACCGAGTCCCAGAGCGTGCGCGAGGAACTGGCCAAGTACCTGAGCACCCAGCCTTGCCCCGATTGCCACGGCACCCGTCTGCGCCGCGAGGCCCGCCACGTGATGATCGACGGCCGCAACCTGCCGGGCGTCACCACCCTGCCGGTTGGCAGCGCCGCAGAATACTTCGAGCAACTAACGCTGGAGGGCAGCCGCGGCGAAATTGCCGAAAAGATTCTCAAGGAAATCCGTGCCCGTCTGATGTTTCTGGTCAACGTCGGCCTCGACTATCTGACCCTCGACCGCAGCGCCGACACCCTGTCCGGCGGCGAGGCCCAGCGTATCCGTCTGGCCAGCCAGATTGGCGCCGGCCTGGTCGGCGTGATGTACATCCTCGACGAGCCCTCGATCGGGCTGCACCAGCGCGACAACGAGCGCCTGCTCGCCACCCTGGTGCACCTGCGCGATCTGGGCAACACGGTGATTGTGGTCGAGCACGATGAAGACGCCATTCGGCTGGCCGACTACGTCGTCGACATCGGCCCCGGCGCCGGTGTACACGGAGGTCAGGTCGTATCAAAAGGCACGCCGCAGCAAGTGATGGACGACCCCGCCTCGCTGACCGGCAAATACCTGTCCGGCAAGGTCAAGATTGCCGTGCCGGCTGAACGCACCCCGCTGCGCAAGGACTGGCTGCGCCTCAAGGGCGCGTGCGGCAATAACCTGCAGAAGGTCAACCTGGAGATCCCGGTCGGCCTGCTGACCTGCGTGACCGGGGTATCCGGCTCGGGCAAATCGACACTGATCAACAATACCCTGTTCCCGATTACCGCGACCGCACTGAACGGCGCGACCACGCTGGAGACTGCACCCTACGACAGCTTCGACGGCCTGCAGCACCTGGACAAGGTAGTGGATATCGACCAGAGCCCGATCGGCCGCACGCCACGCTCCAACCCGGCAACCTATACCGGACTGTTTACGCCGATTCGCGACCTGTTTGCCGGCACCCAGGAAGCCCGCTCGCGCGGCTACAAGGCAGGGCGGTTCTCCTTCAACGTCAAGGGCGGACGCTGCGAGGCCTGCCAGGGCGACGGCCTGATCAAGGTCGAAATGCACTTTCTGCCGGACATCTACGTTCCCTGCGACGTGTGCAAGAGCAAGCGCTATAACCGCGAAACCCTGGAGATCAAGTACAAGGGCAAAAGCATCCACGAGGTACTGGAAATGACCATCGAGGAAGCCCGCGAGTTCTTCGATGCCGTACCGGCGATTGCCCGCAAGCTGCAAACGCTGATTGATGTAGGCCTGTCCTATATCCGCCTTGGCCAGTCCGCTACCACGCTGTCAGGTGGTGAAGCGCAACGGGTCAAACTGGCCCGCGAACTGTCCAAGCGCGACACCGGCAAGACGCTCTACATCCTCGACGAGCCGACCACGGGCCTGCACTTCGCCGATATCCAGCAATTGCTCGACGTGCTGCACCGACTGCGTGACCACGGCAATACCGTGGTGGTTATCGAGCACAACCTGGATGTGATCAAGACCGCCGACTGGATCGTCGACCTTGGTCCGGAAGGCGGCTCACGCGGAGGCCAGATCATTGCCACCGGCACCCCGGAACAGGTGGCAGCAGAACCGGCATCCCATACCGGCCGCTTCCTCGGCCCGCTACTGGAACGGGATCGCGCCTGAGCCTACAGCTGAAAGTGCGCGACCAGCTGCAGCTGACTGCCCGCCAGCCGCTGCAGCCGCTCGCCGCAATCGCGGGTATGCACTGCGGTGTCCCGACTTTCAGCGGTCATATCCTGCAACCGGTGCATATGCTGGTTTACGTCCGCGGTCGTTGCGGCCTGCTGCTCCGCGGCGGTGGCAATCTGAAACGCCAGACTCTGAACCGCATGCAGCGCACCGTCCAGATCTCCGAGACGGCCCAGCACCAACTGGGTTTCCTGCTCCAGCGACTGTGCCTGCGATGACGCGGCCTGCATGCGATCAAGCGCTTGCAACGAGGACTGATCCAGGGCGCCGACTATAGTGACCACCTCCTCGGTAGCAGTGCGGGTACGCAGCGCGAGCTGACGCACTTCATCGGCAACCACCGCAAATCCCCTCCCCTGCTCCCCGGCGCGAGCCGCCTCAATTGCTGCGTTGAGTGCGAGCAGGTTGGTCTGCTCCGCAATACCGTTGATCACCTGCAGCACAACGCCAATCTGCCGACTATCATCGGCAAGGGTTTGTACCACCGTGTCCGCGCTACGCAGACCGCCGAGTAGCTGATCCTGACGACGGATCATCTCTTCCAGCGTGTTCTGCATCGCCCCAAACGCCTTGCGCGCTCCGGCAATCCGCTCGGCACTAGCGGATGCGGAGCTCGCGATTTCCTGTACGGTTGCCGCCATCTCGTCCACAGCAGAGACGACCATTTCTACGGCGTCTTGCTGCTGCTCCAGTCTGGCACTGGTACGCCCCGCCGCATCAAGAATGTCATCACTGGCACCACCAACCGCCTCGCTGGAAGCGCGCAACTGCTGAACCACACCGCGCCAGGCCGCCGCCATCTCCTGTAACGCCTGCAGCAGCCCTCCGGAGTGCGCCTGCCTACCCGCAGAGCGAAGTTCACCTCTCGCCAGGCTCTCTGCGAAGCTGACCATGTTCAGCGGCTCATCGCCAAGCGGGCGCATCACACTACGACTGACCAGCACCGTCGCCAGCAATACTGCTGCGACGGTAAAACCCCCAAGCAGCAATACCTGCCACATCAGTGCACGCACCGGCGCGAAAGCCTGCTCGGAATCCACTTCGGCTATCAGCGCCCAGCGCTGACCGTCGAACTCGACAGGCGCAAAGGCTTTTAACGCCGTAGCCCCATCAAGGCCGGATTCGCTCAGGCGTCCGCTCTGCCCGGCAATAGCCTGTTCGATCGCAAGGCCACCAAGCGACTGCCCCTCCCCGGCGCGCCGGTCCGGAAAGCGCACCGAATCGGAACGCAAACGTCGATCATTGCCCACCAGATAGGTCTCACCCTTGTCACCCAGACCCTGGCGTTCGTGCATCAGTTCATTGAGCGGACCTATCGGCAACTCAAGTACCAACAGCGCCTGTAACAGCCCATCAGCTCCAATTGGCGCGACCAGGTACTGTACCGAGTCTGCACTCAAGGGGTCGGAAACCAGGTCGCCAATGTGAATTCGTGGATCTGACAACCCCTGCGCGACGGCGCCACCCAGCGGTGTATCTGCCCACTCGGAATCAGTCAGTAAAGCCTGATAGGCAGGACCGCGGTTAACACTGAAGAACACCAGCCCATCGGGGCTGACCAGCTTCAGATCCCGATACCCGTAGGCTTCGATGAAATGTTCAAAGGTAGGCTTGTCATAGCTGCTGGCGCTGACCAGCGCGACTGCATCCAGACCAAGGTAGCTGTTGCTCAGCGTACGACTCAGGGTATCGAGCTGATTTCGCCGCTGCGCCCATCCATCCTGCAGCTGACGCTGCTTGATGCTGGCAACCGCCTGAAGCGTGTTGAGGGTTTGGTCTCGCAGCGCGTTACTCGCCTGCGAATACACGGTAGCGGCCATTACGGCCACCGGTACCAGACCAACGAGCAGGTAGGTTATTGCCAACTTGAAACGCAAGGACATGGGGCACCGCTCCGCATAGATGAATTCCACGGAACGGCAAGCAAGAATCGTGCAACTTAATTTACACAGCGTAAAACATAGCCGACCATCAGCCTGAGAAAACGCCTATGGTTGACCCCGCCCTGCGCAGAGCACCAGCGCCATGCATTCGAGGCCACTCATAGTGCAGCAGGCTGATCTGCAGGCACAAAAAAACCGGCCTGAGCCGGTTCAGACTGCTGACGAACCCCGCATTTTCGCGGGGTTTCGTTTTTCTGGGACGCTTGCAATGATTTTCCCTGTGTTGACTGATTCAGCCTGCGAAGGCCCCAATTCCCTCCGAGTAGCTGCACTTTTGGCTTCGTAGCCAA
>NZ_JBSXON010000039.1:0-26640 GCF_056859475.1 Halopseudomonas sp. L-58 | reverse complement strand
GGCAAGCTTCCAAGGCGCTTGCAGACCAAGCCCCAGGGTCAGAATCTGGTTGTCGTCCATACCTCACCTCCTGTTATTGTGGAGGGCTTATGGTGACCCAAGGCCAAGGATGAATTCCACACCAAGCGTCGAAGAACCGGAAAATGGTCATAGTCATCACACCTAACAAGTCAATTAACTTCGCGCCTGCGGCGCCGGACGCGCTAACGCGCGCCGGTTATTGAGGCGTTGAGGCTGTAGAAAAACCCCTGATTTGGTAGTCTGGCGTCAGATCAACAAGGAGTGTTGCATGCCACGCTTCAAGCCGTACGACTACAGCCAGCACAGCATGGTGGTGATCAACTACCAGGAGCAGCTTCAGCCCGGCACGTTCGAGTACGCTGTTCATTATCTGATTGAACACAAGCTGGACCTCTCGGTCTTCCATCCGCGTTACAGTAACGACGCCACTGGCCGGTTAGCCTATGACCCGGCCATCTTGCTGAAGATTATTCTGTTCGCCTATTCCAAAGGCATTACCTCTAGCCGCCAGATCCAGTGGTGCTGCGAGACCAACATTCTGTTCAAGGCGCTGTCCTGCGATACGGTCCCGCATTTCACTACCCTGGCCAGCTTTGTCAGCGAGAACGCCACAGCTATCGAAGCGGTATTCGAACAGGTGTTGCTGGTTTGTCATCAGCAGGGTTTGCTGGGTAACGAGCTGTTTGCTATCGACGGTTGCAAGATGTCCTCCAATGCCGCCAAGGGGTGGTCGGGCACCTTCAAGGAGCTCAAGGCCAAGCGCGGCAAACTGCGCAAGCTGATCCGTCACCATCTGAACGAACACCGCCAGCATGATGCGGCGGAGACAGAGGTGGAGATGGAGCGAGCCATCCGCCACGGCAAGATGATCCTCTCGCTGGATCAAGCGATGGAAAAGGTAGATCGGTTTTTAAAGACCCAGAGTCCAAGGATGGGCCAGGGTAAGCGTCGCAAGGAAGTGAAGAGCAATATCACCGATAACGACAGCGCCAAGATGACCACCAGCAAGGGCACGCTGCAAGGCTACAACGGCGTCGCCATGGTGGATCGCAAGCACCAGATCATCATTGAAGCTCAAGCCTTCGGCGAAGGCCAGGAGCACCACACCCTCAAACCCATGCTGGAAACCCTGGAGCAGCGTTACGCACGACTGAAGATTGCCGATGCCATCTATCAGCAAGGGGTAGTGGTTACCGCCGATACCGGCTTTGCCAACGAAGCCAACATGCAATACCTGCACACCAGACAGATCAACGGCTATATACCGGACAACCGCTTTCGTAGTCGTGACCCGCGCTTTGCCCTGCAAAAAGACAAGTACGGCAAGCGCCACCAGAAGCTCGCAGGCGTGACGCGTAGTCCGACATTCCCAGCCAGTGCCTTTGATTTTGACCCTATACACATGACCTGCCGCTGCCCTGCGGGCCAACAACTCAGCCAACGGGGCGTGCGGACAAATGACTCTGGTGTACCGGTAGCCTATTTTGAAGGACGCTTGCTGCAATGCCGAACCTGCCCCAAGCGCGAAGCGTGTATGCACAACCCGCAGTCTGCAGAGCACCGCAAGGGCGCGGGGAGGCAGGTTTCGTTTCGATTGGAGGCGAACCGGCAACCGAGCTACACCGACTGGATGAAGCACCGAGTGGACAGCCCCGAGGGCAAAGCGATTTACAGCCACAGGATGTCGGTGGTGGAGCCGGTGTTTGGGAACATCGGCACCAACAAGCGGTTGAGCCGCTTCAGCTTGCGTGGCCGCAGCAAGGTTCAAGGCCAATGGCAGTTGTATTGCCTGGTCCACAACCTGGAGAAGCTGGCGAATTATGGGCAATGCGGCTGACGACGCTTCAGAGATGGCCGTAGAAAGCCTTGCAAGGCTTGTTTGGCGGATACCAGATCATGCCAGCGTGTTTGAATAAAGTACGGCCTGAGCGACTTTGGGCCAAAAGATAAACAAGGAGATGGCTGGAGTGAGCCCGGAATGGGTTTTTCTACAGCCTCGTTAGGCGCATAGGAGGATTGGGTGCCAAGACTGAAAGAAATCTGTGAAAACCTCAGCACTCATTCGAAGATGCTCGCGCAATCCTCAGAGGATAAATGGTCGGATAGTTCGTCTCCAGTAGATGAACCGGTGCGGAGGATCCTTCTTAGAGGTTCAGAAATCATTCGGGGAGCTATCGATCTCGGCTTGACAGAGAACCCGACAGCATTGGCCATCTTATCTCGGCAATTACTGGAGCTGTTTATCTCGCTCCATTGGGTGATATCGGATCCAGAACGGGCGGAAAGGTACGCGGAGTTTTCTACAAATGAACTCGATAGGCTTGCCCAGATGACCATGAAAGACGGATTGCTCTCCGTCAAGTCAAAAGAAGATGGCACGGATGTCACCAATGATTTCCTATCAACTAGAAGCAAACCGAGAAAAGGGGTTTCGGTTGAGCAGCAAGCCCGTGAGTCTGGAATTTTACATCTGTATAAGATTTTCTACAGGTTTATGTCATTGGAAACGCACGGGAAGTCTGAAACAGTCGTTAATCCAACCGAACGTTCCGAGGTGACACTGGTGCACCTTCAAACGATAGGTGCGATATCACAAGTTTTTGGACATACGGCGATTTTATGGCTTCTTCACCGCCAGAAGATAACCAATGAGAAAATACGCGAACTCCTGGGGCTGAATAATGAGGTCGCCTAACAAGTGTAGGCTGTAGGACAAATTTTCCGCTGCGCTCCAAATTTGCCGCAGCTACAGGCGTTAGGGGCAAAAGACCGAGATTATGAATAGAAAAGATATGGATGCCCTAGAACAGCATCTCAAGCAATGGAAGCAAATATCTGAGCGACTGCAAGGACAGTTAGGGCCAGTTATGGAGGCTCGAAAGGCGATAGAAAAAACTCTGGGCCCAACACTAGAACTTCAAAAAGCTATTAAATCTTCATTAGAGCCCTTTCTAGAACAGCAAATAAAACTGCAGAAAATGTTTGAAGGTATAAATTTACCGAGCTGCCAGCTGCCTGACTTTCGTCCTTATGCAAAGCAAATCGAACAATACCAAAAAACTCTCAGCGGCATTATTAACCCAACTTTTGAGGAAATACAACGTTCTTTTTTAGAGTTACCCCCGAGAGTTCAAGAAGCTCTGTTGCTGCTTGCACAGCACGGATGGTATTTAGATTTCAATATGCCGCTTCCAAGTTTGTGGGAAATAGAAAAGGCAATATCTAGTGGAGAAATCGATGAGGTAGAAGAAGCTCTGGTAGAGTATTTTGATAGCCAACTAGATGAAATTGAAAAAGCAATTTCTGCTCAATTCCCTCACAGAGCACATATTATTAGCTCTGCAATAAAAGCGCACAGAAGCGCAGAATTTTATTTGTCAATTCCTGTTTTTCTTGCTCAAGCAGACGGGATATGTAAGGAAGTAGTTGGCCAATATCTGTTCATGAAAAAAGATAAAAAGCCTAAAACTGCAATTTATGTTGAGCAAATAGCGGCGGACACATACAAGGCGGCATTATTAAGCCCATTAGCTTCCAGTACTCCAATCGGCTTCTCTGAGCACGAGCGTGAAGAAGATTTCAATCATCTCAATAGACATATGGTATTGCATGGCGAATCATTGGACTATGGAAGTAGAGTGAATGGTTTAAAAGCACTATCTCTTCTGAATTATGTGTCGCAGGCATTGAAAAAAGATGAAGAATACCCCTAACAAGGCCAGTCAAGGCGACGTCTTTTTCGTTACGGCTTCGCCTACACTACAAAGCCGCGCGTGCTGGCGGCGTAAAAAGGCAGCAGATACATGGAGGTTGGCTTGAAAGAGTATTTTGCTGAAATCTTGTACGTGATAGCAATGTCCAAGAAGACTCAGTGGGCAATTATTCTGGGTATCGTATTCTTCATCGGCATTAGCCTTGTCGGTAGTTACCTTGCGAGCAATCTTCAGTTCAGCGGTTCGCTCCGAGGGCTTGAAGACGCAGTGGTAGGCAAACTCCTTAAGCGCTACGATAAAGTGGCTCTACTCGCATTAATTTCATTCTGGGTGCTGGCTTTCAAGTGCTACCGCCGCGATAAAAACCGCTTTTGGTAGCTGTCTAACAATGCGCTCAGATCGCTCGCCTCGTTCACAAGAACCGGCTAAATCTGGCTCGTTAGCTTAATCGTTAGAGATCTTCCATGTCCCGTGCATACCAAAGTTTTGAATATGGAATTAAAGATGCCGAAGAATTGCTCGCGCACTTTGATGCAATCAACGTCAATCCTCCGCCGTCCAACGCTGAGGTCCTGAAGCGAGCCGGTCTGGTAATGGCCTTAACCGCTTGGGAAACTTATGTCGAAGATAGGCTTTTAGAGGAGATGAATAAAAAGCTTGGCGTGGTCGCCGGAAGCTACGTTGGTGATTTTGTCTTAAAGAAATTACACGCCGACCTTAAGCAGTTCCATAACCCAAGTTCGGACAAAACGAAACGTATTTTCCAGGAATACCTTGGCCTTGATGTAACTGAGGGATGGTCTTGGGCAAATTACGATCCTGCAAAGGCGAGAAGCACCTTAAATAGTTGGATAGGTAAGCGCGGAGATGCTGTTCACCGATCAAAGCCTATAAATAACGGAGCTCCAGTAGCGCACCTAATCAAGCGTGATGAGCTGGAAAAAGTCATTCGCTTCATCAAAGAGCTTGTAAGATCTACTGACACGTATGTCGATAATAGTCTCTAACATGGCACTTAACCTCGCCCCTTTCGGTCGCTGGACTCGCCAAAGCTGCGCTTTGGCTCGCTGGTTAGCTCAAGGCTAGCTGTTATCCCACCGCTTAACTCCAATCCACAAACCACTTCGAACGAACCACCCAGCCCGCCTGCCCCCTCTGTCAGGATTGATGTCGCGTCCCTTGTTACACTCTCTTAAACATTCAGGGGCGTTTGGAGATCTGTATGCCTCGCTATTCCGATGAGCGACGTCAGGCCGCTGTGGCCAAGCTGTTACCGCCTTATAACCAAAGCGTAGAAGAGGTCGCCCGGCAGGAGGGTATCTCGCCAGCCACTGTTTACAAGTGGCGCAAAGAAGCTCGTGCTGAGGGACGCTGCTTGCCCGATGCAAGTGACCAGGGTACGTCCGGCTGGTCGTCCCGAGACAAGTTTGCAGCGGTGGTTGAGACCGCAGCGATGAACACCGAAGACGTTGCTGCCTATTGTCGTCAACGGGGACTGTATCCCGAGCAGCTGCAACGCTGGCGCCATGACTGCGAACAAGCCGCCAGCCTGTCCTATGAGGACCGCCGTCGAGAAGCGGATGAAGCCAAGCAGCAGCGCAAGCGGATCAAAGAGCTGGAACGAGAGCTACATCGCAAGAACACAGCACTCGCGGAGACAGCAGCACTGCTGACGCTGTCAAAAAAAGCACGGGCGATCTGGGGGGACGAGGAGTCATGATCAGCATCGAGGATCGCCAACGTGCCGTAGAGCTGATTGCTGTCGCCTGCAACGAGGGGGCCACCTTGACGGCTGCCTGTGAAGTCGTCGGGATTTCTATCCGGACTCACCAACGCTGGATGCAGGCGGGAAAGCTAACAGGCGATAAACGCCCTGTAGCCGAGCGCCCAGCCCCTGCTAATGCGCTGACCCCAGAAGAAGAGGCTGAGATCTTGAGGCAATGCCACCGTGACGAGTTTGCTGCTTTACCGCCGGATCAGATTGTTATTCGGCTGATGGATGAAGAGCAGCGTTACATTGCCTCCGTATCGAGCTTTTATCGAGTACTGCGTAAACATGGCCAGCTGGCACACCGGGGACGCGCCAAAGCCCGCAAATCACAGCCAGCGCCGACTACACATACAGCAATCGCCCCCAACCAGGTATGGTCCTGGGACTGCACCTGGCTTCCTGGGCCAGCCAAGGGTACCTACTACTATCTGGTGATGATCCTCGACATCTTCAGCCGTAAAGTCGTGGGCTGGGAAGCCTTTCTGGGGGAGTCTGCAGCTAACTCACGCCGTGTCATTGAACGAGCCGTGCTGGCCGAAAACATGGTAGGCCAGCCTCTGGTGCTGCACGCTGATAACGGCAGCCCCTTCAAAGGCGTCACCTTGCTTGAGAAGCTGAGAGATCTGCAGATCCAGCCTTCGTTCAGTCGACCGCGTGTGAGCAACGATAACGCCTTCTCCGAGGCTCTGTTCCGCACCTGCAAGTATGTGCCGAACTACCCCGTCAGTGGCTTCGCTGACCTATCAGCTGCCCAGCGTTGGGTGCACGGCTTCGTCCAGTGGTACAACTATGAGCACCGCCACAGTGCTATCCGCTTCGTGACGCCGATGCAGCGCCACACAGGAGAAGACAAAGCCATATTAGCCAAGAGACATGCGCTCAACCTTGCAGCCAGAGCTGCGCATCCTGAGCGCTGGAGTGGTGACACCCGCAACTGGCATCCTGTGACATTAGTATCGCTAAACCCAGAGCGCCGAGTAGTTAGGGAGGTAGAGAAAATAGCTGCATAAAAATCAAACAGGGCGACAGATACCTTGACAGTTACCGCCTGTCAGCTCACCTTCCTGAACGTCAGGTTATATCGCACCGCGCCAGTGGCGGGGTGGCTGGCCTTTTTGGCCAGCGGTGCGACGCCGTGGAAGTACAGTCGACTGACGCCGCCCCAGACCACCACATCACCGTGCTCGAGCAGCCAGCGGCTGGTCGGGTCGCTGCGGTTGGAGCCGCCAAACAGGAAGGTGATGGGGGCGCCGAGGGAGATGGAGACGATGGGGGCGGTGAAGTCCTGTTCGTCCTTGTCCTGATGCAGGCCCATGCGGGCACCGGTTTCATAGCGGTTGATCAGGCAGGCTTCCGGGGCGAAGTGGGTGAAGCCGGCGTTTTGGGCGGCGCGCTCGGCCAGTTCTGCGAACAATGCGGGCATGGCGGGCCAGGGTTGGCTGGTTTGCGGATCGAGGGCGCTGTAGCGATAGCCGTGGCGATCGGTGACCCAACCATAGGCGCCGCAACTGCTCATGGCGGCGGACATCTGGTAGCCGCCGGGGGTGACCTGATGGCGGAAGGGTGCTTGCGCGGCGATCTGTTCAATGGCGGCCAGCAGGGCGTCGGCGTCATTCAGGGCGAAGCCTTTCAGCAGCCAGGCATCGGGGCCGATCTGCTGTCTCGCCTCGGACTCGGGCGCGGTGAGGTCAAGCAGGCCTTGCATGGTGGCAGTCCGGATTGAATGGTAGGGCTGGGTAAGACGGCATGGGCAGACCGGTAGTTAAGGTGTCTGGCCATGATGCGGGAGCAGCGGGTGTTTGCTCAAGCCTGTGACTGAATCAGGGAGCCGTCCCCAAGCAGAAGACTCAGACCGTTCGAGTCAGGGGGAGGGCAGGGGGCTGCGCCATGACGACGTGCAATGGTTTGCAGGCCGGGAGAGAAGTACAGAATCAGTTGGCAGTGCAGGTCGCCTGATTCGAGCTTTTGCATTACCGCTTCGCCGGCAGGCACAGGCGCCAGTTCGGCGCGCAGTGCCTCCAGCAGCGGCTCGGCCAGCGTTGGGTCGCCGACGACCCAGCGCGACCAGCCGGCGCTCATCAGAACTTCATGCCCGGCAGGTTGAGCGAGGCGGTGTTGCCGCCGTCGACGGCCAGTGCCTGGCCGGTAACGAAGCTGGCGTCGTCGCTGGCGAGGAAGGCGATGGCGCCGGCGATCTCTTCCGGGCGGCCGTAGCGGCGCAGCTCGCAGCGGGTACCGAGCTTGTCTTCCTTGTTGTTTTCGCGGGCGTACTTGAACACCGGCGCGGTCATGCCGGTTTCAATCAGGCCGGGGCACACGGCGTTGACGCGAATGTTGAACTGGCCAAGGTCGCAGGCGGCGGTCATGGTGAAGTTGATCACGCCAGCCTTGGACGCGCTGTAGGCGTTGCCACCAGCACCAGAGCGAATGCCTGCCACGGAGGCAGTGTTGACGATGGCGCCGCTGTTCTGCTCGCGCATCTGGCGCGAGGCGTACTTGGTGAACAGCATGACGCCGAACAGGTTGACGTTGATGATCTTCTGCCAGGTTTCCAGGCTCTGATCGGTGGCGATGCTGTAGTCACCACCGGCGATGCCGGCGTTGTTGCACAGCACGTCCAGGCGGCCGTAGTGGGCGATGGTGTCGGCGACGCACTGCTCAACGGCGGCTTCGTCGCTGACATCCAGTGTGCGCTGCAGCACCTCGGTGCCGGCGGGCAGTTCCTTGATGGTCTGCTCCAGACCTTCGGCGTTGCGGTCCACCAGCATCAGGCGCGCGCCTTCGCTGGCCAGACGTTTGGCGGTGGCACGGCCGATACCGCTGCCGGCGCCGGTGATCAGGGCGATTCTGTTCTCGAAGCGTTGCATTTCAAACTCCTTTGGGGCGAAAGCGGCAAGCCACAAGCGGCAAGCTGCAAGCAAAGCTGTCGCGGTGTTGACCTGCGCGGGTTGTCTCAAAGTCCAACAGGCGCGTTACAGGCGGTGAAAACAATTGACTGGCCTGTCGCACAGCGCACCCTGTTGCAGCTTGCAGGGGGCGGCCATCCGCCTTGCAGCTTGCAGCTGCGTTAATGACTAATACTCGGATCATCCGCCGCAGTATTGTTGGCGCCGTTCTGATCGATACCCAGCTGGTCGGCCATGTCGCTGGTGTCGACTTGCCAGGCGCTGGCGATGTCGCGTTCGAAGCGTACCGGGGACAGGGCGATCAGGCCGTCGCGCAGGGCACCGACGTCGGTCTGGCGGCCGGTGATGCGGTCGGTCTGGCGCTGGAAACCGAGCCAGTAGTAGGGCACGCCGCGGGTGTCTTCCCGGCGTTCGATGTTCACGCCGCCGATGCTGCCGCGTTGCGGGCGGCAGATGGCGACGCCACGGACGTCTTCTGGTGCACGTGCCGGGAAGTTGATGTTCATGGCGCAGTCTTCCGGCCAGCCGGCGTCCAGCAGTTGGCGCACCAGGTTGGCCCCGTACTGGCGGGAGGTTTCCCAATATACGTCGTTGCCGGGGATGTAGGCCTGGCTGAGGGCGATGGACGGAATGCCAAGCAGGGTGCCGGTAAGGGCGCCGCCGATGGTGCCGGAGTAGGCGACCGAGTCGCTGATGTTGGCGCCGTTGTTGACGCCGGATAGCACCAGATCGGGTTTGATCGGCAGCAGTTCGGCAACGCCGAGCAGGACGCAGTCACTGGGAGTGCCACTGACGCTGAACCGGCGTTCTTCAAACTGGTGAACGCGTAGCGGGTGGTGGACGGAGATGGACATGGACACGCCGCTCTGGTCCAGATCGGGCGAGACGATCCACACTTCCTCGGCGATCTCGTTGGCAATTTCTTCGAGCACTTGCAGGCCCGGGCCGCGCCAGCCATCGTCGTTGGTCAGCAGTACGCGTTTGACGGGTTTGCTCATTGGCAATCCTCATTGTTCGAAACGGGTGGGGCTTGAATGTGCAACGGGGCAGCTTGAGCTGCCCCGCTTGGTCTTACTTCTGGGCGATTTCCCAGCCACGCTCAGCCAGCAGGCTGGCGCGTTTGCCGACTTCGAGGGCGTCGGCGTTGCTGGCGTTGCCTTGCAGTGCCCGGTGGTAAACACCCTGCACAATGGCGGCCAGACGGAACAGCGAGAAGGCGATGTAGTAGTTCCAGTTCGGCACACCGCTGCGGCCGGTGTATTCGCAGTACCAGTCCAGCAGTTGCTGCTCTTCCGGCAGGCCGAGGGATTTCAGGTCGGCGCCGACCATGCCCTTGGCGCCGTCGACGTTGACCGGCATGTGGTACGGCAGACAGCAGTAGGCCAGATCCGACAGCGGGTGGCCGAGGGTTGCCAGCTCCCAGTCGAGGATCGACACGACCTTGGATTCGGTCGGATGCAGCATCAGGTTGCCGATGCGGAAGTCGCCGTGGGCGATGGTAGTGCTTTCGTCGGCCGGGATGTTCTCCGGCAGCCACTTCATCAGGGCGTCCATGGCGGGCATGTCGTGGGTGCGGCTGGCTTCGAACTGGCCACCCCAGCGTTTGACCTGACGGGCGATGTAGTTGTCGGGCTTGCCGTAGCCTTCCAGACCGATGGCCTTCCAGTCGGCGTTGTGCATCTTGGCCATGGTTTCGATCATCGACTGGTAGATCGGCATGCGCTCTTCCTGCGCAACCTCGCTCAGCAGCGGCTGGGAGTAGACGCGGCCTTCGACGTAATCCATGACGTAGAACGCGGTGCCGATGATCTCGGGGTCTTCACACAGCAGGCGTGCGGTCGGTACCGGTACGTCGGTCTTGCCCAGGGCGTTGATGACCTGGAACTCGCGCTCGACCATGTGGGCCGAGGGCAGCAGTTTTCCCGGCGGCTTCTTGCGCAGTACGTAACGCTTGCCGGCGATTTCCAGCAGGAATGTCGGGTTGGACTGGCCACCCTGGAACTGCTGAACCTTGATGCCCTGGTTGGCTCCCGGAAGGTAGTCCTGCAGGTAGTTGGCGAGTTTTGCCTCGTCGAACTTGTGGGCAGGCAATACGTCAATCAGGGTCGCTCCGCTCATCTTTGAAGATCCTGTTGTTGATGGGTCAAGTCGGCAAAAGTAACACGCCAGGGCGAGCCCTGGCGCGTTGAACAGCGAGGTGAATCAGACGTTATCAGGCAATGGTATCGCCGCCATCGGCGACGATGGTCTGCCCGGTAACATACGCCGAGGCGCTGGAGGCCAGAAACAGCGCCACCCCGGCGATATCCACCGGCTCGCCTACGCGGCGCAGCGGCAGCTTCTCTTCCACCTTGCGCAGGCGGTCCGGATCTTCCAGCAGGGCCTGGGCAAAATCGGTACGGATCAGGCCGGGGGCGATGCTGTTGACGCGGATACCCTGCGGGCCCCACTCCAGCGACAGGTTGCGGGCCAGACCGGCTTCCGCCGCCTTGGACATGCCGTAGACGCCGATATTGGCGCTGGCACGCAGCCCCGCAATGCTCGACAGCAGGACGATGGAACCGCCGCCTTGCTCGACCATGTGCGGGATGACCATGTTGCACAGCCAGAAGGTGCCCTTGACGTTGGTGCCCATGATCTTGTCGAAGGCCTCGTCGCTGACTTTGTGGGTCGGGCCGTAGACCGGATTGGTCGCGGCGTTGCAGACCAGTACGTCGATGCGGCCAAAGGCCTCCAGCGTGCGATCAACCAGATTCTGCAACTGGGCCTTGTCGCCCACATGACAGGCAACCGGCAGAGCGTCGAAGCCCTGACTGCGCAGCTCGTCTGCCACCTGCTGACAGGCGTCAGCCTTGCGGCTGGAAATCACCACCTTGGCCCCAGCCTTGGCGTATTCCTCGGCAATCGACTTGCCGATGCCCTTGGTCGAACCGGTGATGATGGCGACCTTGCCGGTTAGGTCGAACAATGTGCTCATAGAACCTCGCTTCGCTCGAGCCACAAGCTTCAAGCCTCAAGATAAAACCAGTGCACGGTCAGCTTGAGGCTTGCAGCTTGCGGCTTGACGCTGCCCTTACAGATATTGGCTCATTTCCATCTTGGCGATGGCATTCAGGTGCACCTCGTCCGGGCCGTCGGCCAGGCGCAGGGTGCGGGCTTTGGCGTAGGCGGAGGCGAGGAAGGTGTCCTGGCACACGCCCTTGGCGCCGAAGATCTGAATCGCGCGGTCGATCACGTTGCAGGCCATGGTCGGGGCAACGGCCTTGATCATGGCGATCTGCTGACGGGCGACCTTGTTGCCGAACTTGTCCATGCTGCGCGCGGCGTGCAGGGTCAGCAGGCGGGCCTGGTCGATCTCGCAACGGGAGCGGGCGATCATTTCCGGCACGCTGCCCAGCTTGTACATCGGCTTGCCGAAGGCAACGCGCTCGCTGGCGCGGCGGCACATGGCTTCCAGTGCGCGCTCGGCGATACCGATGCTGCGCATGCAGTGGTGAATGCGGCCCGGGCCAAGGCGACCTTGGGCGATTTCGAAGCCGCGACCTTCACCCAGCAGGATGTTGGAAACCGGGACGCGCACATTGTTGTATTCGATTTCGGCATGACCGTGCGGGGCGTGGTCGTAACCGAACACGTGCAGGTCGCGAACGATCTTCACGCCGGGGGTGTTCAGCGGCACCAGAATCATGCTCTGTTGCAGGTGCTTAGGCGCGTTGGCGTCGGTCTTGCCCATGACGATGGCGATCTTGCAGTGTTCGTTCATCGCTCCGGAGGACCACCACTTGGTGCCGTTGATGACGTATTCGTCACCTTCGCGGCGGATCTCGCACTGGATGTTGGTGGCATCGGAGGAGGCGACATCCGGCTCGGTCATGGAGAAGCAGGAGCGGATTTCACCGGCCAGCAGCGGCTTGAGCCATTGCTCTTTCTGCTCGTCGTTGCCGTAGCGTTCGATGGTTTCCATGTTGCCGGTGTCCGGCGCGTTGCAGTTGAAGACTTCGCCGGCGAAGGAGACGCGGCCCATGATTTCACACAGGTGGGCGTACTCTTCGTTGGTCAGGCCGGCGCCACGCTCGGACTCGGGCAGGAACAGGTTCCACAGACCCTGCGCACGGGCCTTTTCCTTGAGCTCTTCCAGGATGGCCGGGTGGCCCCACTTGTTCTGTTTTACCTGCTCGTAGAACACGGCTTCGTTGGGGTAAATGTGCTCATCCATGAAGCCCTGGAGCTTGGCTTTCAGATCTTGGACGCGGGGGCTGAGGTCAAACATGTTGAATCCTTTGGCGGTGGTTCGTGGGTATGTGCTGTGATGCTGCTGACCATATAGTCACAGCTGCCAAAGGAGAACGATGTAGTGTCGATGGCAATAGGTATGCATAACTTACCCTGATAACTCAGGGTGGGCATTATTAGTGCGGGCGAGACAAAATCGTCACGCACATGGGCGCGTTATGTCCTGCAGTTCGCTGGGCAGGCGGCCAATGTCCTCGGGTGTGTCCAGATCCCAGAGTGCCGGGCCTTCCCACAGCGTCAGGCCGGCTGCTTCAAGGCGTTTGCGGGTATCGTTCAGTACCTGCTCGTGACTCCAGTGCATGTTCTGAAAGGGGGCTGGATTGGCTTCACGCTGGCCTATCAGCACATAACCGCCGTCTTCACTGGGAATAATCGCGGTGTCGTGCCGATTTAGTGCACGGCAGGCGGCAAGCACGTGCGTGCTGTCCATGTCGGGGCAGTCGCTGCCAATCAGCAGGGCGCCATCGGGATGCTCGGCAATGGCATTGGCCATGCGTTCGCCGAGGTCTTCGCCGCACTGCTGCCGCAGCTTAAGGCCGTGTTCGCTGGCCAGTGCGCGCAGCACCGGGTGTTCGGGATTGGTGGCGTAGAGAAAGCGCGGCCCCGGCCAGTCGAAGGTCTGGGTCAGGGTGCGTTGCAGCAGTCTGAGGTAGAGATCACGGGCGCCAGTGGCGCCGAGAGCGGGGATCAGTCGGGTTTTCACCTGGCCGGGTTCGGGCGCCTTGGCGAAGATCAGCAGTGGCAGAAAGGCGGATTCAAATTGCATGGCTGTTTCTCGCTTGCAGGACACGTGGTGGCTGTGACCTGGACTCCTGCAAAATGTTCGCCAGTACGGTCATTGTTATCTGGCAACGGTGCCTTTTTGTGATGCAGGTCGGCGTTCTGTTTTTCAGCATAGATTCTTGTGCGGGGTGCTGTGGTGCCTGCCGACAACCGGTTACAGTTGACGACGGGGAGCGCTGTAGCGCCGGGCCAGATCACGCGGATCTGCCCCCAGCCAGTAACGCAGCCGCAGCTGCCACATCAGCGCGATGGTGCGCAGGGTGCCGTTCTGCTGCCAGCGTCGGCTTGAGGTGGTGAGGCGCTCGGACAGGCATAGCGGCCTGCCGTGGCGGCGCAGCCGTTTGCTCAGCTCGATGTCTTCCATCAGGGCGATCGGCGCGTAGCCGCCCAACTCGTTGAACAGGCGGCGCTCGACAAAGATGGCCTGGTCGCCTGTGCACACGGCAGTCAGCCGCGAGCGCCGGTTCATCATCCACGCGACCACCGCCAGCAGTGGCGAGGAGGGGCTGAGCCGGACGTCAAAACGGCCCCAGCGATGCGGGCTGCTGGGTTTTGGCAGCAGATTGATAAAGCCGTCGGGCAGGCGGGTATCGGCGTGCAGAAACAGCAGCCAATCGCCTTTTGCCGGCGCCGCGCCGGCGTTCATCTGGGCTGCCCGGCCCGGCGCAGACTGGATCAGTTGATCCACCAGCGGCCTGGCAAGGGGCACGGTGCCATCGCTGCTGCCGCCGTCGACCAGAATGATTTCCAGCTCACCGCGCAGCGGTTGCAGGGGCGTAAGGGCATCGACGATGCCGGCAGCTTCGTTGCGCACCGGCATGATGATCGACAGCTTCAACCGCGCCTCCAGGCGTGAAAGCGTGCGACCCACTGCAGCAGGCGCTCCGGCTGATGGGCACGTTTCCATTGGCCGGCGGCGTACTTGTTCGCTTCGCTCAGGGTCGGGTAGCTGTGCACGGTGCCGAGGATCTTGTTCAGGCCGAGGTTGTGCTTCATCGCCAGCACGTATTCGGCGATCAGCTCACCGGCGTGGGCGCCGACGATGGTGACGCCGAGAATGCGGTCGCGGCCGGGCTCGGTCAGCACCTTGACGAAGCCTTCTGCGGCCTCGTCGGCAATAGCACGGTCCAGGTCGTCGATACCGTAGCGGGTTACCTCATATTCCACCCCTTGCTCCTGCGCTTCGGTTTCCGACAGCCCGACGCGGGCGACCTCCGGATCGGTAAAGGTGCAGTGCGGCAGCACCCGGTAATCCACTTTGAAGCGGCGGAAGCTGCCGAACAGCGCATTAACTGCGGCATACCAGGCCTGATGGGATGCCGCGTGGGTGAACTGGTAGGGGCCGGTTACATCGCCCACCGCGAAGACGTTGGGGAAGCGGGTGGCGAGATACTCGTTGGTATCCAGCGTGCCGTTGTCGCGCACCGCGAGGTTCAGCGTTTCGATGCCATAGCCCTGGGTGTTGGCTACCCGGCCGAGGGCGACCAGCACGCAGTCAAACTCGATTTCTACCGAATGGTCGCTGTCCTGAGAGCGGCAGAGAACGGTCGGCGTGCCATTGCGCAGTTCAAAGCGCTCGGCCTGGTGGTTCAGGCGCAGATCGACGCCTGCGCTGCCGAGACTGACCATCACCAGTTCGCTGGCGTCGGCGTCTTCACGGGGCAGCAGGCGGTTGCCGCGCTCAACCTGGATGACCTGCGAGCCGAGCTGCTGGAAGGCCAGTGCCAGCTCGCAGCCGATCGGGCCGCCGCCGAGCACCAGCAACCGGCGCGGTTGCTCGCGCAGGTTCCAGACGGTGTCTGAAGTAACCATCGGCACGCTGTCGAGCCCCGGCAAGTCCGGTACGAGGGGGCGCGCACCGGCAGCGATGATGATATTGCGCGTGCTGATGCTGCGCCCGTTTACCTCTACGTGCCAGGGTGAGGTGATGCGCGCCTCACCGGTGATCACGTCGACGCCGAGATCGGTGTAGCGCTCGACCGAATCATGCGGCTCGATCTGCTTGATTACCCGCTGGACGCGTTCCATTACCGCGGCAAAGTCGACGGTTGCCTCGGCGTGGCTGTAGCCCAGCGCGGGCGCCTTGCGGACCTCTGCGGCGAGCTTGGCCGAGCGAATCAACGCCTTGGACGGCACGCAGCCGGTGTTGAGGCAATCGCCGCCCATGGCGTGTTTCTCGATCAGGCTGACGTCGGCCTTGACCGCTGCGGCAATGTAGGCGCTGACCAGTCCGCCGCTGCCGGCACCAATTACCACCAGATTGCGGTCGAACTGTTTGGGCTTTTGCCAGCCTTGATACACTCGACGGGCCTTGATCACGTCCAGCAGGCGCCGGGCAATCAGCGGGAACAGCCCCAGCAGCACGAAGGCGCCGAGCAGCCCCGGCGAGAGGATGCCGGCCAGTGAGTCCAGCTGCCCGAGTTCACGGCCGGCGTTCACATACACCAGCGTGCCGGGCAACATGCCGAGCTGGCTGACCCACCAGAAGGTACGGGCGGGCAGGCGGGTGAGGCCCATCGCCAGGTTGATCAGAAAGAACGGAAACGCCGGCACCAGCCGCAGGGCAAACAGGTAGAACGCGCCTTCGCGGTCGATGCCCTGGTTGATGCGCTCCAGTCGTGAGCCAAAGCGCTGCTGAACCCAATCCTGCAGCAGAAAGCGGCTGATCAGCATCGCCAGTGTGGCACCGGCGGTGGAAGCAAAGGACACCAGCAGCAGACCCCAGCCTAGGCCAAACAGGGCGCCGCCGATCAGGGTCAGCAGCGCGGCACCGGGCAGCGACAGCGCCGTCACCAGCACATAGAGTCCTACATACAGGGCGCTGGCGAGTACTGGCTGGCTGGTTACCTGCTGGTCAAGAACCTGCTGCTGGGCTTTCAGCGCGTCCAGACTCAGGTGCTGCTGCAGACCCGAGGCAAAGAAGCCGGCGACCAGCGCCACGACCACGGCGAGCAGCAACAGACGACGCAGGTTCATGGCAGCATCTCCAGCGCACAGAGCGTGCTCGCGAGGATAAAGCCCTTGATGCAGGCCTGTTCGGGCGTCATGTCGGTTCCTTGGTTGATGCGCTGCCAATACGACAGCGCAGCGGGTGAGTTGTCAGGCCACTGGCGTTTGAACTCAGCGGCAAAGGCGCGCTGATCGTAAGTGACGGGCAGTGCTTCGACCACCAACGGGCCGACTTGCGCGCGGTAGAGCGCGGCGGCGGAAGCAGTGCGCGCGATGCGCGTGATCAGGCCATAGCGGCCATTGTTGAAGTTGGGCATGCCGGCGGCACCGTTGTTGATCACCGCCCACTCGCCGTTGCTCAGCGCGGCCGGGCTGCAGGTGTGGCTGCAGGCCAGCACACGGATGCGGTTGTCTGCGAACCAGTGGTCCAGTTGCTGCTGGCGTTCGGCGCTTTGCAGTCGGGCCTGATCGCACTGCCAGCCGGCCAGTGACTGCTCATCGCCGTGGGTGATGGCGATGCGCTCGCCGGCGACCTCGGCTATCAGGGTGGCGGGGCGGTCGCCGAGCTGTTCCGCCATGCCGGGCAGGCCGTCCACGGTCTGTTGCAGCTGCTGGTGAATGCGGTTGGAGCGCTCGACAGTGACGGCGTCGGTCTGCTCCGGGTAGGCGCAGCCGCAACCAAAGTCGTCGCCCGCGCGGGCCAGTTCGGTTTCCACGTTGCCGCGCAGCGGGTAGTGCCGTTGCAGGCGTTGCTCGATATCGCTGAACACCGCCGGGTCGCGGTCGAACCAGTGGGCGTCACCATTGAATACGGCTGTTGCGCCGGGTTCGCCAGCGACGCGCCGCTCAATGGCGTCCAGCGCCTGACGGTTGCCATAAAGCCCGCCGATCACGTACATCACGTCGCACGCAAGGTTTGCGGGGGCGCTGAAGGTCTCGGCGGGCAGGCGATAGTCTGCCGGACAACTGCGGCCCTTGCTCATGCGGCTCTCCGGGTCATTATGCCGGGCAACAGGTAGCCGGAGGTACACAGAATCAGCCCGTACAGGTTGGTGCCGAGCAGCAGCGCGTAGCGACCGTCACCAATAGCCCAGCTCTGCGGAATCCAGCCGAGGGTGAGAGCCACGCCGAGCCCGATGCCGGTCCAGAAACTCAGGTGAAAGCCGAGGCGGGTGGGGCGTACAAAACCGTGCAGCAGGAACACCGGGGCCAACCCGATGACCATGGTGCCGCTGATGGTGGTGGCCTTGAGAATGTCGGTGCCGGCGAGCATCGGCAGATTGCCGAGCAGGGCGAACACCAGCATGGTGGCCATGCCGACGCCAATCGCCTTCTGGCCCAGGTCCCTCTGCAGCAGGGCGGGCAACTCGCGGCCGCTGAGGCGGGCGAGGCTGGAGAAGGTCGAGTCCAGGGTGGAGCCGGCGGCGGAAATCATCACCAGCGTCATCACGATCAGCGCACCGACGCCAAGACTTTTCGCCAGCGCGGCGGGCACGTTGCCGCCGGCCTCGATGCCGCCGAGGGTGGCATGCACGCCGATCAGGCTGAAGGCCAGAATGGCAACGAAGCCCAGCACGCCAGCTAGCGTGAAGGCGCGCAGCATGGATTTCTCTTCGCTGATAAAACCTCGGTCGGTCAGTACCGGGTCGTGAAAGGGGTAGCTCAGCAGCTGCAGGCAGGCGACCAGAAACAGATCTACACCGGCGTTGAGCGCCCAGTGGCTGGTGCTGGTCAGCTCGGCGGTGCTGTGATTGGGCAGTACCAATCCCAGCACCCAGACCAGTGCGATGACGAAGATCGCGGACTGCGCCGCGTCGGTCAGGATCGAGCTGCGCAGCCCGCCACGCAGGCTGTAGGCCAGCGTCACGGCGGTAAACAGCAGTGCTGCGCCGATAAACGCCGGGCTGCCGCTGTCGCCGTAATAGCCGCCGACTACGGCGGTGTTGCTCCAGACCTCGTTGAACAGGCGAATCAGAATGGCCGCCGAGAACGCCAGCGCTGCGGCGCGGCCGTAGTTGCTGGTCAGAAAGCTGACCAGGCTGGTTGCCTGAAAGCGTCGGCGCAGGCGGTAGATCACCAGCCCGCAGAGCGGGATAGACAGCCAGTAGGTGGCGTAGGCCAGGCCACCGACCAGGCCGAACTCGGCGCCGAGGTTGGCGGCATTGGTGACTGACTTGGCGAAGATCCAGCTGATGAAGATGCTGGTGGTCAGCAGCAGTGGCGAGGCTTGGCGGCCCTGGCTGTCTTCGCCATTGAAAAAACCGCCAGTGGTGACAGTGCGCGGCGACAGCCAGTACATCAGCGCGCCGTAGGCGATCAGAAACCCCCAGAAGAACAGGCCTGTCAGGCTGGTAGCGGTCATGTGGTGCAATCCTGTCCCTGATCAGTTTGTATTGAGAACGCCGCCGCAGCTGGAGCCCTGTCCGGCTGTGCAGGCGAAGCAGTGGTCGCGGGTGGCGATGGGGTGGTCGGGCAGATCGGCGTTGAGCAGATCACGCAGGTGCGGACGGTCCGACGCCAGTACCGGCATGGGCAGCTCCAGCATCTGGTTGAAATCGCAGTCGTATAAATAGCCGCGCCAGTCGACACTGACGGTACTGCGACACATCAGGCCGGGAAGGTTGCCTGCGCTGAAGTTGTCGCGCAGCAGTTGCATGTACTGGTTGAACTGGCCGCGGCTGACCAGGGTACTGCCGAAGCGGGCAATCGGCTGGTTGGTGATGGTGTGCAGGTGGTTGAACTGGATGCCGAAGTCTTCCTGCAGGTGCTGTTTATAGTCTGCTTCCAGCGCTTGCTGCGGCGGCGGCAGGCTGGGGCCTTGCGGGTTGTAGACCAGATTCAGCTCCAAATCGCTGCCTGGCTGGCCGTAGCCCAGCGCGTTCAGCTGCCTGAGCCCGGCGATGCTGCGCTCGAATACGCCGTCGCCGCGCTGGCTGTCGACGTTGTCGCGCGAATAGCAGGGCAGGGAGGCGGAAATCGCGACGTTTGAGTCAGCAAGGAATTGCGCCAGATCCTCATGGCCGGGTTCGGACAGGATGGTCAGATTGCAGCGGTCGATCACCTTCAGCCCGGCTGCTCGGGCGCGGGTGACCAGAGTGCGAAACTGCGGATGCATCTCCGGCGCGCCGCCGGTCAGATCCAGCGTGCTGACCGGGTGTGCATCAATGACGTCACACAGCAGCTCGATCAGCTCGTCCGACATGGCCTCGGTGCGGGTTGGCCCGGCGTTGACGTGGCAGTGCAGGCAACGCTGGTTGCAGCGGTAGGTGAGATTTACCTGTAGCGTTTCGAGTGCACTGCGCCGAAGCGATGGAAAGTCCAGCTGATTGAGTAAGGGCAGGGTATCGCGCACGGCATCTCCTCGTTGGTTACATATTAGATGCAGTTAATGCGCATCTGTTACAGGGCTGAACTATGCCCACTGATCTCAGTCTCTTATTCACGCTTCTATAAAATCCGCTTACAGAGGGGGAATCATGCGAAAACTAGCTTATGCCTTGCTGCTAAGTGCCGCCACTGTTCAGGCTCAGCCGCCGACAGGGACAACTCCGCCACAGCTTGACCAGACGCAGGTGGAAGCGATTCGTGCTGCCGTTGGCAACAATGGTCGTACCATCACCAATGTTACGCGCGACGCCTATCGTAACCCCGAGCAAACCCTGACCTTTTTCGGCGTGACCCCCGAGCAGACTGTAGTGGAAGTCTGGCCCGGCGGTGGCTGGTACACCGAAGTGTTGGCGCCGCTTCTGCGTGACAAGGGGAAGCTGATTGCCGCGCATTTTGACCCGGAGAGTGACGTCGGCTTTTTCCGGCGTTCCCGTGCCGAGTTCGAGGCGAAGCTGGCAGAGCATCCTGAGCGTTACGACCGGGTGCAACTCGCCTCCCTGAATTACGACCCTGACCTGGCCATTTCCGAACCGGGTAGTGCGGACCGGGTGCTGACTTTTCGCAACGTGCATAACTGGCTCGCTGCGGGAGAAAGCGAGGCCAAGGTGATGTTTGAAAAATTTTTTGCTGTACTCAAGCCGGGCGGTATGCTTGGGCTCGTAGAGCATCGCGCGAAGGTAAATACTAGTTTGGAGCAGATGGTTGATTCCGGCTACGTGACCGAAAAAAAGGTACGCGAGTTGGCAGCCAACGCCGGTTTTGAACTCCTCTCTGTTAGCCCGGTAAACCAGAATCCGCGGGATACTGCTGATCATCCGGAGGGAGTCTGGACTCTGCCGCCCACCCTTCGGCTTGGTAACGAGCAGCGTGCGCACTACCTGGCCACGGGAGAAAGCGATCGCATGACACTACTTTTTATCAAGCCGGAAGCCTGATCAGCGTTTGCTCAGAGCCCGTCGATAGGCAGTTGGGCTCATGTCGGTCCAGCGGCGGAAAGCGCGGGTAAAGCTGCTGGGGTCCAGAAAGCCCAGCTCGTAGGCAATGCTGGTAAGCGAAAGCTGGCCGTCGCTGATCATGCGGAGGGCAGCTTCGCGGCGCACGTCGTCGGCCAGTTGCTCGTAGCTGGTCCCTTCCTGACTGAGCTTTCTGCGCAGATGGCGCGGACTGATGTTGAGCGGCGCAGCTACCCGTTCAGCGCTGATGTCGCCTGAGCCGAGTAGCAGATGGATACGACGCTTGACCTGTTCGCTCAGCGCGTGGCTGGGCAGCACAGCCTGCATCGCTTCCAGGGTCTCGATCAGCCTCGGCAGGATGAAGGGGCTGGAGGTGGCGAGTGGCTTGTGCATCAGGCGGCGATCCAGAACCAGTCGGTAGTCGTCACCGAACTCTACTGTGTTGCGGGAAAACAGGCGCCGCTGGCCCTCCGGGTCTTCATCTGCGCGCACCAGCTGCAGCTTGCGTACCAGGCCCAGGTCATCCAGATCCAGGCGATTGAAATAGCGGGCCAGATAGCCGATCACCGCTTCCACGTGCTGCTGGTGGGGGCTGCCAATCGGGCGCAGTGTCAGCGCAATGCCTTCGTCATCGGGTTCGCACATCAGTTTCAGCTGAATGCTGAACAGGCTGAAGAAACGGGTCAGCAATGTCAGTGCCGCTTCGATATGCTCGCTGGCCGCTGCTGCCAGGGCGAGGGTGGCGAATGGTGTTGGCACAAACACCCGATGCATGCGCAAGGCGAAGTGGGGATCTTCCGAGACTTTCAGGGCTTCGCTCCAGCCGTGGGAACAAAGTGCCTGATCGACGAACTGAGGTTGGCCTACTGGAAGCGTTATCCAGGGAGCCAGCTGGCTGGAGCTGCCCAGTGAGACGCCATACTGTTTCAGTGCCTGTTCCATGGCGCGCAACCAGAAAGCACTTTCGCGCACCCGCGCGAAGGAATCTGAGCTTGAGTATTCGAGCATCGAGACGCTGATCCATTCTTGTTGTGACAAAACAGCATTTTGTCTTTATCGCCAGGCAGTATAGCGATAAATCCGAGCGGGAAAAGCCTGTGCGCAGTTCCGCAGAGCAAAATTATGTTGCAGTTAATGTATTGGCTGCGTTGTTGGCTTTTTTTCTTGGTGATGTATTGCTTTGTGTCTGCCAGGCTGGGTGGGGTTTGGCGAAATTGTCGCGAAAGGCTGCTTGAGGATGACAAGATTCCCTTTAATTAGGGAGCTTCAGAGTATTTAGAGGCGTTGCCAGGCCCGGGCGGAAGCCTGATACAGCGACATCTAGTCATGCTTATAGTGTCAATTCATCAAATGAATGTCCTTTCCGGTCAAGTATGTTGGCCGTATGGGGCAAGTCTTTCGTGCTGGCCTCGTGACAGACTGCGGGAGCCTTGAACACGCACAGGTCGTGCGTGAGTTCATGTCACCCAAACGGAGCAGCACAATGACAAAAAAAATGCATTGCTGGTCTCTTGCCGCATTGCCTCTGGCGATTGGCATGGCCACTTTCTCGGGCGCTGCAAACGCAGTCGCTTTCAATATCGGTGAAGTCGAAGCCCAACTGGACTCTCAGCTGTCCGTGGGTGTGAGCGTTTCGACTCAGAACGCTGATAAGCGCTTTATCTCTGTAAATAACGGTGGTGAAGCAGCAGCGCGGACTTCTGACGATGGTCGCCAGAACTACGGTTCCGGTGATGCTTTCTCCAAAATTTTCCGCGGTGTTCACGACCTTGAGCTGCGCTACGGCGACTCCGGCGCATTCTTCCGTGGTAAGTATTGGTACGATTTTGAAACCAAGGATGGCCACCAGAGCTTCTATGATATCGACGATTCAAGTCGTGATCCGCTTCAGAAAGCTTCCGGCGTAGCGCTGCTCGACGCGTTCATCTATCACAACTACTTTATCGGCAACAATCCCGGCAATATCCGCCTCGGCCGTCAGGTTGTAAGCTGGGGTGAGTCCACCTTTATTAAGAACTCCATCAACTCCATCAACCCGATTGACGTTGCCGCTCTGCGCCGTCCGGGAGCTGAGTTGAAGGAAGGGCTGCTGCCGGTCGAAATGCTTTATCTGTCTCAGGGCTTGACCGAAAACCTGAGCATGGAAGCTTTCTATCAGCTCAAGTGGGCTCCGACCGTTCTCGACAACTGTGGCACCTTCTTTGGTTCGGATACCTTGGCGAAGGGCTGTATTGATCGCTTGGTCTTCAACGGAACAGACTTCCCGCAGGGTGAACAGCCTAATTTCACCTACATCGCCCGCAGCGAGAAGGATCGTGAGGCGAAGGACGAGGGGCAGTTCGGCGTTGCGTTCCGCTGGTTTGTACCTGAGCTGAACGACTCTGAGTTCGGTTTCTACGCTATGAACTATCATAGCCGCTCTCCGATTTACTCCAACATTGCTGGCGATCTGGCTGGTCCGTTCAACAATGGAATTCCGACACCTGGTCTTGATGGAACACTCGGTGCTGCCGGATATTTCTTTGAATATCCCGAAGATATTCGTCTGTACGGCGTGAGCTTCCAGACCAGCGTGGCTGGTGCGTCAGTGGGTGGTGAAATCAGCTACCGTCCCAATATGCCGATGCAGATCAACACAGGTGATATGAGCCGTACAGCGCTGCAGCTGGGTGCCGACAATACTCACCGCGATTACGCGGATGTTGCTCCGGGAACCTACATTCCAGGCTATCAGCGTAAAGAGTTCTGGCAGGCTCAGGTCAGCGTAATTCAGTACTTTGATCGTGTCCTGGGCGCAAGTCGTCTGGCTCTGGTAGGTGAAGCGGGCGTCAACTACATCGGTGGTCTGGGTGACGTGAAGTTTGGTCGTGACTCGCTGTTTGGTCAAAGCCCATTCGTCGATGGCGATACCGGTCTGGGCGCTTTGCCGGCCGGCCAGTGTTCCTCCAACGAGGGTACGGCTGCACCGGGTCGATCCCCGAATGCGGCAAGCTGGTGTGAAAACGATGGTTTCTACACCTCCTGGTCTTCTGGTTACCGCATCCGCGCGTCGCTGGACTACAGCAACGTTATCGCCGGTATCAACCTGAGCCCGAATGTGTCCTGGTCGCACGACGTTGAAGGCTATGGCCCGAACTTCACTGAAGACGCCAAGGCTATCAGCGTTGGGCTGAATGCGGACTACGGTAACAAGTACAACGCCAGCATCAGCTACACCGACTTCTTCGACGGCAAGTACAACACCGCCGTTGACCGTGACTTTGCGTCCGTCAGCTTCAGCGTAAGCTTCTAATACGGACCACAGGAGAGTAACACTATGCGTATGCAACAAACTCTGATGGGTGTCGGCGGTCTGGCACTCAGCCTGATGGCCTCAAGCGTCATGGCCCAAACCCTGACCCAGGCTGAAATTGATCAGCTTGGTACTTCCCTGACGCCGATCGGTGCAGAGAAGGCTGGTAATGCTTCCGGCACTATCCCGGCCTGGACCGGTGGTCTGCCGACAGATGCTGGCCAGTCCTTGCCGAACAACTTCCTGGAAGATCCGTTCAAGGGCGAGCAGCCCGAGTTCGTGATCACTGCCCAGAACCTGGAGCAGTACAAGGCCAACCTGACCCCCGGTCAGATCGCCCTGTTCGAGCGCTATCCGGAAACCTTCCGTATGCCGGTGTACAAGAGCCAGCGTACCGTCGCGTTCCCGCAATCTGTCTACGACCAGGTCAAGGCAACTGCCGGTCAGGCCAAACTGGTCAACGGCGGTGATGGTATCTCCAACTTCGCTCATGGTTCCTTCGCGTTCCCGATTCCGAAGTCCGGTGCTGAAGTGGTTTGGAACCACAACACCCGCTATCGCCTGAACGTGCACCGCTGGTACATGCAGGCCATGCCGCAGACCAACGGCTCCTTCACCCTGATCAAGATGGAAGAGGAAGTCGGTTATCCGGAGCAGATGTCCGATGTTGACGCATCGACCATGCCGAACACCCTGCTGTTCTTCAAGCAGCGTGTGAATGCGCCGGCCCGTCTGGCAGGTAACGTACTGCTGGTTCACGACAGCCTGGATCAACTGAAAGAGCCGCGCATGGCGTGGGTGTACAACGCCGGTCAGCGCCGTGTACGTCGTGCTCCGCAGGTTGCCTACGACGGCCCGGGTACCGCCTCTGACGGTATGCGTACTTCTGACAACTTCTCCATGTATAACGGTGCACCTGACCGTTACGACTGGACCCTGGTTGGCAAGAAGGAAATTTACATTCCGTACAACAGCGGCAAGCTGACCGAGCCGGGCGTTCAATACGCTGATGTTCTGCAGGCTGGTCACATCAATCCGGATTACACCCGGTTTGAGCTGCACCGCGTATGGGAAGTGCAGGGTAACGTCAAGCAGGGTCAGCGTCACATTTACGCTCAGCGTAACTTCTTTGTTGACGAAGACTCCTGGATGATCAGCATGGCTGATCATTACGATGGTCGCGGCACGCTGTGGCGCGTGGGTGAAGGCCACCTCGGCTTCAACTACCAGCAGAAGATCCCGGGTTATGCACTCGAGACCCTGTACGACCTGCTGGCAGGCCGCTACATTGCTCTGGGTATGTACACCGAAGAGAACTCTGCACCGCAGTACGACTTCGACCCGAGCTACAACCAGTTCACTCCGGCAGCACTGCGTGCATCCGGCGTTCGCTGAGTTGAGCTGATCGCAGTACAGGAAGGGAGCCGCAAGGCTCCCTTTTTTGTTTATGGGGCTGGAGCTCAGTCGGGAAGGTGGCGGGTGCCCGGCAGGATGGCCGGGTGAGTGCAGCTCCTGCGTAGGGACGCGACATGTCGCGTCCGTCAACGCTGGCTAGCTCGTCATGCCAAGCCCTGATGCAGGCCTGGGATCGGTGTCAGGAGGGTACGGCGCTTTGCTTTGCCTGGCTGCGAAAGCTGGTTGGGCTCATGCCTGTCCAGCGTCGGAATGCGCGGGTAAAACTGCTGGGGTCAAGAAAGCCCAGTTCGAAGGCAATACGGCCCAGGTTCAGTTTCCCTTCCTTTATAAGGCGAATGGCAAGCTCCATTCGAACCTCATCCAGCAATTTCTCGTAAGTGGTTCGCGTCTCGCTGAGTTTGCGGCGAAGGTGCCTCGGGCTCATGTTGAATGGTGTTGCCACCAGTTCTTCAGATACCTCCCGTTCGGATACCAGAACCCGGATGCGCTGTTTGACCTGTTCCGCAAAGTCGAGGTTGGGCAGGTCGCTGAGCATGTCTTCCAGGGAGGCGTCCAGGCGCTTGCGCAGGAAAGCATCGGCATTGGGCAGGGGTATGCGCAGCAGGCTCCGGTTCAGGCGGAATGACATGCGCTTGGCGCCGAGGCGAACCCGGTTGCCGAGCAGTGTCTCGCACAGGTCCCGGTTGCGTTCGTGCTCGCCAGTGAGGCGGCTTTCCAGCATCAGTGAGGCCCGTCCGATGCCAAGCCCTTCCCAGATCTTGTTGCATTGGCTCATCACCGCTTCCATATGCAGAGGATGCGGGTTGCCGCGCGGCTGGAAGTACAGCGTGAGGTACTGATCATCCTCTACCGAGTAGAGCTGAACCTGGCTGCTGAAAATCGGCATGAAGCGGATCAGGCGCTGAATGGCTTCGCCCAGTGTTTCGCTGGAGGCGGCGGAAAGCGCCAACAGAGAGAGGGTGTTGGACTGATAGTGGCGGCCCATACGCAGGCCGAAGCACTCATCCTGGGACAGTGGGGGTGTACGAATTTTTGTGTAACCGGCTAATGAGCGACACTGTCGCTCCGAACCGGAGACACGATGAGCAAGAAACTACATCCCATCACCGACGAGCTGCTGGATCAGCTCTTGGCCAACTATCAAAAACCTGAAGAC